>JAYVOI010000389.1:0-6604 GCA_043758005.1 Ilumatobacteraceae bacterium | reverse complement strand
GCCGTCGGCATCGTTCGATCGGCCGTTCAACTACCTCCGCAAGATGGCGTGCAGCTGGGGCTGGGATTGGGGGCCATCGTTGACGACAGCGGGAATCTGGCGCGCCGTCACCGTGCGCAGCCGGAGCATCGACCGCCTGGTGTCGGTCAGGCCGACGGCGATGGTCACCGACGGCGATCGGGGCAGCGTCGAGCTGGTCGTCGCCACGGCGACGGGCTCCGGCGAGCGAGTCGCCGTCACGCTCCGCAACCCCGAGGGCGCCGAGGTGGCGACATCGGTGCACGAGATCGACGACGCCGGCGCGACGATCACCGTCGATGCAGGCGTCGTCGAGCGCTGGTGGCCGCATACGCACGGCCGGCAACCCTTGTACGAGCTCGACGTTGCCCTGATGCACACCGGGCAGGTGATCGATCGGTGGAGCCGCCGGGTCGGCTTCCGCACGGTGGAGCTCGACACGGGGCCGGATGCCAACGGCTCGGCGTTCACCTTCGTGGTCAACGGCGCGTCCCTTTTCGCTCGTGGTGTGAACTGGATCCCCGACGATGCGTTCCCGAGCCGGGTCACTCCGCAGCGCTATCGGCACCGCCTCGCCCAGGCCAAGGCGGCCAACGTCGACATGATCCGAGTGTGGGGCGGCGGGATCTACGAAGACGACGCCTTCTACGACGCGTGCGACGAGCTGGGCCTGATGGTCTGGCAGGACTTCCTGTTCGCCTGCGCCGCATATCCCGAGCACCTGCTGGCCGACGAGGTGGAGGCCGAGGCGCGCGACAACGTGATGAGGCTGATGCGGCATCCGAGCCTGGTGCTGTGGAACGGCAACAACGAGAACATCTGGGGCCACTTCGATTGGGGCTGGCAGTAGCGGTTGCAGGGTCGCTCGTGGGGCTCCGGCTTCTACTTCGACGTGCTGCCGCGCATCTGCGCCGAGCTCGATCCGCGCCGGGCGTACTGTCCCGGTAGCCCGTACTCCGGCTCGCTCGACGTCGCGCCGAACGCCGACGCCCAGGGTTGTGCGCACCTGTGGGACGTGTGGAACCAGACCGACTACACCCGATACCGCGATCATGCGCCGCGGTTCGCCTCCGAGTTCGGATGGCAGGCGCCGCCGTCGTGGCAGACGCTGCGCACATCGATCAGCGACGAGGTCCTCGCTCCCGACTCGCCCGGCATGTCGCATCACCAGAAGGCGACCGACGGTGACCTGAAGCTGAATCGCGGGTTGGCGGCCCACGTCGGCGTGCCCGGCGACTTCGATGCATGGTGGTTCGCCACCCAACTGATGCAGGCCCGCGCCGTCACCACCGGGATCGAGCACCTGCGCTCGCTGCGCGGCTACTGCATGGGCACCATCTGGTGGCAGCTGAACGACTGCTGGCCGGTCACCAGCTGGGCCGTGGTCGATGGCGGCGGCGTGGCCAAGCCGGCCTGGTTTGCGCTGCGCGACGCCTACCGCCCGCACCTGCTCACGCTGCAGCCTCGCGGATCGGCACTGGTGCTCTTCGCGATCAACGATTCCTCGCAGGGTTGGGCACTCGAGGGGACCGTGCGGCGGGTGCGGTTCGACGGGACCACGCTGGTCGAGATGCCCGTCACCCTCGCGGCGCAGCCGTGGTCACTGGCGTCGCTGGAGTTGCCACCGTCGCTGACCACACCCGGCGACTCCTCGAACGAGCTACTCGTTGCCGAGTGCGGGGGGCAGCGGACCTGGTGGTGGTTTGCTCCGGACCACGCCTCGGCGCTCGTCGCACCGACCGTGACGGCCACGTGGGAGCGCGAGGCCGACGCCCTCGCCGCCACCGTCTCCACCGATGTGTTGGTCCGCGACCTCACCATCTACCCCGACCGTCTCGTCGCCGGGGCGACGATCGATCGGCAGCTGATCTCTCTGCTCCCTGGTGAGCGCACGGTCGTGCGGATCAGCGGCCTCGGCGACTGCGACCCTGCACCCCTCCTGACCCGGCCGTATTGCTGGTCGGCGGGCGACCTGGTCGGCTGAGCCCTCCCCCAGTCCCCCACCCCTCCCGTACGAGCCGCGGCGTCAGCCTTCGCCGAGGCTGATCAGGCCAGCGATGCCCTCGCGTCGACCGGGGAGGGCGCCGACACCTCGACGCATGTGGCGCAGTTCGCGGCGGTGCTCGAAGCCGAGCCGCTGCAGCGTGGCGATGTGGCCGCTCTCGGGTGGAACGTTGATGCGCGGCGGTGAGGTCCACTCGAGTCGCAACGCCGCCGTGACGAGACTGATCAACGACTCTGACGTATCGGTCACGACCGGCGCCAACGTGGATTCCTGGGCAACGAGGTAGCCGGCGACCTTGCCGCGGCTCCGCAGCACGATGGCCCGGCCCGGGTGTTGATCGACCAGCTTCGCCAGCAGCGCGCGACGAGAGCCGCCGAATCGCGGAGTGTCGAACCGTACGACCTCGTCGACGTCGTGCTCCATCAGCGCCGGGCATTCGTCGGTTGGGGCAGGGCTCGAATCCGTGCCGACGAAGACCATGACCTTGGTCGATCCGTGGTCGGTGAAGCCCATCCGTTCGTAGACGGGCCCGCCCTTCAGCGAGGCGTCGAGCACGGAGGCGCAGCCATGCCCGGCCAACACCCCGCTGAGGTGTTCGGTGATCGCCGTGCCGATTCCCCGGCGCTCGAAACCTGGCTTGGTGGCGACCAGACCGATCCAGCCGAACCGACCCTCGGGGTAGGCCACGCAGCATCCGGTGCCGACGACCGCTCCGTCGTCCTCGACCACCACGATCCCGTCGGGTTGCACCGCGGCGAAGCGGTCGATGCTGACACGAAACGACGACATGGAATAGGCCTGCTGCATGACCTCGTTCATCGAATCGAGGATCGCCGGCTCGGCCACGGGGTCGACACGTCGTGGCGTCACAGCGGGTGATGGTAGTAGAGCAGACGCGGAACGGCCCGGGGACAAACCCCGGGCCGTTCCAACTTTGGTGCGGCGTGAGCCGCCTCCGAACTACTTGACTTCGACCACTGCACCGGCTTCGGCGAGCTTGGTCTTGGCGGCCTCTGCGGCTTCCTTGGTGGCCTTCTCGAGGACGGGCTTCGGAGCCGCGTCGACGAGGTCCTTGGCTTCCTTCAGGCCCAGGCTGGTCAGCTCGCGCACGACCTTGATGACCTGGATCTTCTGGGCGCCTGCTTCCTTGAGAATGACGTCGAACTCGTCCTTCTCCTCTTCGGCTGGTGCTGCAGCGGCTCCGCCACCGCCGGCGGACGCAACGGCGGCCGGGGCAGCGGCGGTGACGCCGAACTTCTCTTCGAACGCGTCGAGCAGTTCCTTGAGCTCGATGACGGTCATACCGGAAATGGCGTCGAGGACGTCGTCCTTGCTGAGTGTTGCCATGGTGATTTCTCCTTACGAATGTGTGTGATGACGAATTGCGTTGGTGGTTGTCAGGCTGCTTCCGCAGCCTCTTTTTGATCGATGAGGGCCTTGAGGCCGTATGCGAAGCTGCGTGGCAGCGCCTGCAGCAGACCTGCGGTCTTGACCAGCGGGGCTTGGAAGGCTCCGGCCAGCATCGACAGCAGCACGTCGCGGCTCGGCAGATCGGCGAGGGCCTCGATGTCTTTGGACGACATCGACTTGCCGGCGATCGTTCCACCCTTGATGATCAGGAACGGATTGGTCTTGGCTGCGTCCTTCAACGCCTTCGCCACGCCGGCGGCATCGCCGCTGACGAACGTGATGGCGCTCGGACCGGTCAGCAGTTCGGCGAGTCCGTCGATGCCTGCCTTCTCGGCGCCGAAGCGGGCCAGCGTGTTCTTGTACACCTTGTACTCGCCGCCACTTGTGCGCAGTTGGCGACGCAACGTCGCCAACTGACCGACGCTCATGCCGCGGTACTCGGTGATGATCGCCGCGTCGGCTGCAGTGAGCTTGGCGGAAACCTCGTCGACCACGGCGACTTTCTCTGCACGGGGATTCTTCGTTGTCATGTACACCTCCTTTCGCTTCTACTCGGGTGCTCGCTTTGCAGCGAACACCGCGAGGAGCGAACGGCACGGGGTGCCTGACGATCCGATCACGGGGTTCACCTCGGCTGGTGGGCGAACCCATTATCCCGTGAGGGACCAGCGGTCTGTGGCGAGCGATTACGTTGATGTGTGGGCAAAGACTACCGGCGGATTCGCCGGCGCGTCAGGCCCGGAAATCGGGGTGGCCGACTTCGGGACGCAGACGAGCGGTGTCGACCTTGATGCCAGGACCCATGGTCGACGACACCGAGATCTTCTTGAGATAGCGACCCTTGGCGGACGCCGGCTTGGCACGCTGCAACTCGTCGAGCACAGCGCGGAAGTTGCGCTCGAGGGCGGCCGGCTCGAAGCTCGACTTGCCGATCGTGACGTGCACGTTGCCGTAGCGGTCGGTGCGGTACTCGACCTTGCCACCCTTGAACTCGGCGACGGCACGGCCGACGTCCTGGGTGACCGTGCCGGTCTTCGGGTTCGGCATCAGGCCACGAGGACCGAGCACGCGACCGAGGCGACCGACCAACGGCATCATGTCGGGCGTGGCGATGGCCAGATCGAAGTCCATGTTGCCCTTCTGGATGGCCTCGGCCAGATCATCGGCACCGACGATGTCGGCGCCGGCGTCACGGGCTTCTTGGGCAGCTTCGCCGGATGCGAACACGGCGACCCGGATGGTCTTGCCGGTGCCTTCTGGAAGCGCCACGGTGCCACGGACCATCTGATCGGCCTTGCGCGGGTCGACGCCGAGGCGGATGGCAACATCGACACCCTCGTCGAACGTCGCCTTGGCCAGGCTCTTGGCCAGCGTCACGGCCTCGGTCGGCGTGAACAGTTGGTCACGGTCAAAGGCCTTGACGGAATCTGCGAACTTCTTTCCTGACATTGTCTGTCTCCCTCAGTGGTAGCGCCGCCGGGCGAGGTCGTCCCGGTCGAGCGGTTGGTTCGGTTACGAAACTTTGAGGCCCATCGAGCGGGCGGTGCCGCGGATCTGCTGCTTGGCAGCTTCCAGGTCATAGGCATTGAGGTCTTGCATCTTGATCTTGGCGACCTCTTCGATGTCGGCCTCCGTGACGGTGCCGACGATCGTCTTGCCCGGCTCGGTCGAGCCCTTGGCAAGCCCGGCCTTCTGGCGCAGCAGCACCGGCGCCGGCGGTGTCTTCAAGATGAACGTGAACGTGCGGTCCTCGAAGATGGTGATCTCGACCGGGATGATCGTGCCGACCTGGGACTCCGTGGCTGCGTTGTACTGCTTGACGAAATCCATGATGCCCACACCGTGCGGCCCGAGCGCCGTACCGACGGGCGGGGCCGGAGTGGCCTTGCCCGCGGGGATCTGGATCTTGACGATCGCGCTGACCTTCTTCTTTGCCATGACTGATTTCCCTTATGTATTCGAACGTCTGCTGCGGTTACAGCTTGGAGACTTGGCTGAAATCCATCTCCACCAAGGTCTCACGACCGAAGATGTTGACGAGGACCTTGAGCTTCATGTGATCGGCGTTGATCTCGGCAATGGTGCCGGCGAAGTCCGCGAACGGGCCTTCCTTCACACGCACGCTCTCGCCGACCTCGTAGTCGAGCTTGGGCTTCTTGCGGTTCGGCAATCCACCAGTGCCGTCGCCCTTGGCGGCCAGGAACGTCTGCACCTCGCGGCGTGACAACGGCGTGGGCTTCTGGCCCTGCTTGTTCTGGCCGACGAAGCCGGTGACACCAGGGGTGTTGCGGATGCAGTACCAGCTGTTGTCGTCCATGATGCAACGAACCAGCAGGTAGCCGGGGAAGACCTTCTTCTGCACGGTCTGCTTGCGACCGTTCTTGAACTCGTCGACTTCCTCCATCGGAATGACGACTTCGAAGATCTTGTCCTCCATGTTCATGCTCTGGATGCGAGCATGCAGGTTGGCGGTGACCTTCTTCTCGTACCCCGACTGCGTGTGCACGACGTACCAGGCGCCCGGACGGGTCCACGGGTCGTCGATGATCTCCTCTTCGACGACGGCGTCATCGGCCGGCTCGGCGTCGGCATCGGCCGACAGGTCGAACGAGGCATCGACGGTGTCGTCGGTGTCTTCGGTCTCCACAGCCACCACCGGCGTGTCGGCCGGGTCTTCGATGGCGCGCTCCTCGAGGGGAGTCGCTTCTGGATCAGTTTCGGTGAGCAGGTCGTCGTTCATGATCAGTTGTCGTACAACCAGCCCGACAGCACGCCGAAGAGTGAGTCGAGGCCGAAGACGAACATGGTGTAGATGACCACAGTGGTGAGCACGATCAGCGAGAAACGGCGAACCTCTGGCCACTTGGGCCAGGCGACTTTGCGCATTTCATCACGCACTTCACGGAGGTACTGAGCCGGGGTGGTGCGTTCCTTGCGGCGGACCTGCGGCGCTGGGGCGCGCGTCGGCCTGCCTTGCTCGTCGAGCGCGCCCATCTTCTTCAGCGAACGCTTTTGTTCTCGGTTGAGGTCATCCAATGACATTGATTGCTCCCATAGGGATGTGGGCAGGGCAGGAGGGACTCGAACCCCCGACCGTCGGTTTTGGAGACCGATGCTCTACCAACTGAGCTACTGCCCTCGGAAGGGCGACTGGTAACGCTACCAGCCACC
>JAYVOI010000388.1:0-6682 GCA_043758005.1 Ilumatobacteraceae bacterium | reverse complement strand
GACCCGGCCCCATATCTTCACGCCCTGGCCGCGCTGCTCTGACTCACAGGCGTGTCCAGGCACGCAGGTTGACACCGTCACGGGAGCGTCCAGCGGGTCACGACGAGGCGGGAGAGCCGAACTGGCGGTCGCCGGCATCACCGAGGCCGGGGACGATGAAAGCGTGCTCGTTGAGGTGCTCATCGACGGCAGCGGTGTAGATGGCCAGGTCGAGGCCGGCCTCCTTCAAGTGGGCGATGCCCTCCGGCGCTGCGAGCACGCACACCACGATAATGATGCCGGTGGCACCGCGCTCCAGCAGGAGCCGACAGGTATGTGCCAGCGAGCCGCCGGTCGCCAGCATCGGGTCCAGCACGATGCACTGTCGGCCGGCCAAGTGCTCGGGCAGCTTGTTGACGTATGGCTTGGGCTGGAACGTTTCCTCGTCACGTGACACGCCGATGAAACCGACGTCGGCGTTGGGAAGCAACTCCTGCGCAGCGTGCACGAACCCGAGCCCGGCGCGCAGCACCGGTACGACCACCGGCTGTGCCGAGAGCGCTCGGCCCGACGTCGTCACGAGGGGTGTGGTGACGCGCACCTCGTGCGTCGGCAGGCCCCTCGTCGCCTCGGCGATCAACAGGGTGCCGATCCGCTCCAACTCTTGGCGGAACAGGGCGTTCGGTGTGTCCTTGTCTCGCACGCGGGTCAACGAATCTGCGATCAGGGGATGCTCGACGAGGTGGACGGCGACGGTCATGTTTCGAGTGTGTCAGATCTGGGTGCCAAGGTTTTCCTGGACCTCGATCGGTGACCGCGGCGTGGCGCCCAGATCGGTGTGGGCGGACCAGTGGGCCGGTGGGCCAGGCAGCCGCAGCAGCGTGCCGAGGCCATGGCGATCCCGTCAGCTCAGGCCGACGCTCTGCTCCGCTCGTGCGAGCGCGTACCGCGGTTTGACGATGCCGTTGATGATGCGCAGCCGCTCCGGGAACGGGGCGAAGGCGCTCTTCATCGCATTGATCGTGAGCCACTCGAAATCGTCGAGATCCCATCCGAACGCCTCGGTGAGCTGCTCCATCTCGTACGTCATCGACGTAGCGCTCATCAGCCGGTTGTCGGTGTTGACGGTGACGCGGAACCGCAGCCGTCGCAGCATGCCGATGGGATGCTCGGCGATGGTGTTGCACACACCGGTGCCGAGGTTCGACGTGGGGCACAACTCGAGCGGGATCCGGCGATCGCGCACGAACGCCGCAAGGCGGCCGAGCTCCTCTTCGCCGGGCGGCCCGGTGATGTCGTCGACGATGCGCACGCCGTGACCGAGGCGCTCGGCGCCGCAGAACTGCACCGCCTCCCAGATGCTCGGCAAGCCGAACGCCTCGCCGGCATGAATCGTGGTGTGGAAGTTCTCGCGACGGACGTACTCGAACGCATCGAGGTGGCGCGTGGGCGGGAAGCCTTCTTCGGCGCCGGCAATGTCGAAGCCCACCACGCCGGCGTCACGCCACCGCACGGCCAACTCGGCGATCTCACGGCTGCGCGCCGCGGTGCGCATGGCCGAGCAGATGAGGTAGATGGTGAGGTCGGTGCCGGCGGATCCGCGACGGAAGCCGTCGAGCATCGCCTCGACGGCATCGTCGAGAGAGAGGCCGGCCTCGGTGCACAACTCGGGCGCCATGCGCACCTCGGCGTACACCACGCCATCGGCCGCCAGGTCTTGGGCGCACTCGTAGGCGACTCGCTCGATTGCGTCACGATGTTGCATCACGCCGACGGTGTGGGCGAACGTCTCGAGGTACAAGACGAGGTCGTTGCGCTTGGCGCCGCGGTTGAACCATTCGGCCAAGTCGTCGACGTCGGTCGTCGGGAGATTCGCATAGCCGTATTCGCTCGCCAGTTCGATCACGCTTGCGGGGCGAAGGCCACCGTCGAGGTGGTCGTGCAGCAGCGCCTTGGGAAGCGTGTGGATGTTCATGCGGCAACTCCGGCCACGTTGGCCAGCGACCGCAGCGGCATGTCGGCGGGGCGCCGCAGCCAGTTCCACGCGGGATAGTCCGCCGCGCCCGAGATGCAGTGCAACGAGTAGGCGTGGCGGCTCTTCAGGGATCGGTTGATGTCGCTCCAGTGGGGGAGCAGACCGTGGAGGATCACCAAGGTCCCGGCGGGCACCTCGAGCGGCACGAGGTCGGAGGGTGATGGCAGCGGGGCTGGATCCAGTTCCTCGAAGGTGGTGCCGTCGGCATCGCCGCCGGTCCGCTTGAACACCTTGCGGAGGCTGGTGCGATGGCTGCCCGGCTTGGCCCACAGGCAGCCGTTCTCCAGCGTCGCGTCCTCGATGGCAAACCAGAAGCCGGTGACGGTCATCGGGTCGGTGTACAGGAACGTCGCATCCTGGTGACAGGCCACCTCGCCACCGATCAGCGGCTGTTTGAAGATGTACATGCTCTGCAGCGCGAGTGCATCGGCGAGACCGATGTCGGCGGCGACACTGGCCAGCTCGGGGCGGTAGGAGAACGCCTCGAACGTCGGGTCGAGGTCGTGCATCGCGTGACCGATCTTGTTGATGCTCAAATCCTTCGACGTGCGCAACTGGCCCGACTCGTCGAAGGCCTCCTCCTCGAAGAAGCACCACACACCGGAGCCCGAAGCGAGGAACTCTTCGTTGCTGACCCGCTCCTGCTCGGTGGTGGTGAAGATCGTGCGTTGGCCGGACGGTTGGAAATCGGCCACGATCTGATTGGCGGCGCCCTGCAACGCATGACATGCCCTGGAGTCGGCGAAACCCTCGATCACCAGGAACCCATCGCGGTGGTACTGCTCGATCTGACGGTCATCCAACACCGATCCCATGCACAGCAGCGTAGGCGGCGACCGGATGCCCGCCTACCCTTGACGCCATGGAACTGACTGTCTTGGGCCACACGGTTCGCCATCCGATCGAGCACGTCGAAGTCTTCCCGGCGCCGGCCAACGTCACCACCGTGCGGTTCACCACCGACGAAGTGGCCTCGATGTGTCCCGTCACACAACAGCCCGATCTCGCCAACGTGGTCATCGAGTATGCCCCCTCCCAATGGTGCATCGAATCGAAGAGCCTCAAGCTGTATCTGTGGGGATTCCGTGATCGCGAAGTGTTTGCCGAGGCGTTGGCTGCGGAGATCGCCGGCGAGGTGATGGCCAGCGCGCAACCGACGTGGGTCACGGTCACCCTCACACAGCGACCTCGCGGCGGTATCGAGGTGCAGGCGGTCGCCCGCCTCCCAGTCCGATCGCCGGAGGCGTAGCACCGTCGGCGCCGCCGATCTACAGTCTGGCTTCATGCCAACCCAGCCGGTCTCCGTCATCACCAGCGACGAGCATCGTTCGCACGACCCCGAGTTCGACATCTATTCCGGCTCGCTCGTCCCTCGCTTCGAGGTACCGCAGCGAGTCGACTGCATCGTGCAGGCCCTCGACGGCGAGGGCTTCGTCACAGCCGACCCGACATCGCACGGCATGGCGCCGATCCTGCGCGTGCACAACCCCGACCTCGTCGACTTCTTGTCGACCGCATGGAAGGGGTACATCGAGGAGATCCCGAATCCGCAGGCCGTGATCGCCGAGACGTTCATCCATCCGGGACTCGTCGAGTCGATGCCCGTCGGCCGCCCCCCGCTGACCAACGTGTACGGCCGGCTCGGATGGTTCTGCTTCGACACGTCGTCGCCGTTGAGTGAGGGGTCGTGGTCGGCGGCGCTCGCATCGGTCGACATCGCCCTCTCGGGCGTCGACCGAATCCTCGGTGGCGAGCCGCTGGTCTACTCGCTGTGCCGTCCGCCTGGTCACCACGCGACACGGTCGGCGTTCGGCGGGTTCTGCCTGCTGAACAACGCGGCCATCGCCGCCCAGGCGTTGATCGACGCCGGGGCGCGTCGCGTCACCGTGCTCGACGTCGATGCTCATCACGGCAACGGCACGCAGCAGATCTTCTACCAGCGCGGTGACGTGCAGTTCGTCAGCATCCACATGGACCCCGATCAGAACTATCCGTGGTTCGTCGGCCGCGCCCACGAGCGTGGCGAGGGGCCTGGCGCCGGCGCCAACTTCAACGTGCCACTCCCACTCGGCACGACGGGCGATCGCTACCTGGCCGAGTTGGCCACCGCCGTCGATGCGGTCGCTGCGTTCGACCCCGAGTACGTGGTCGTCTCATTGGGCGTCGACCCGGCCGACGGTGATCCCACCGCCGGACTGTGCCTGACCACGGCTGACTTCGCCGGGGTCGGTGCGGCGCTCGCGGCGATCGAGCGCCCGATGCTGGTCGTGCAAGAAGGCGGCTACCAACTGCACCGCGTCGGTGCCGACGTTCGCGCGTTCTTCGACGGACTGACCGACGCGTTCGCCTCGACCTGACTCAGGCTTCGACGTAACTCAGGCTTCGACGTAACTCAGGCTTCGCCTTTGCGATACACCTGGCCTTCGGCCGCGGGTGGGCGCAGCCGCTTGGTGAAGAAGATCAACACGACGAGCACGATCACGTACGGCAGGATCTGCGCCCACCAGTCGGGAGGCGTGTCGGCCAGCAGGTACCAGATCAGTGCCGCGCCACCGAACACAGCCGCGAGCGCGGTGTCGCTGCGGTTCTTGCGCAGCATCGCCCAGACCAGCACTGCGAACATCGCGATCGCGGTGACCAGCAACAGGGAGTGAGATGCTCTGCCGTCGAGATCCTGCAGCCGGAGTGCGAACGGATAGCCGAAGAGCATGGCGCCACCGAAGATGCCCGCTGGTCGCCAGTTGCCGAAGATCAACGCCGCCAGGCCGATGAAGCCCCGGCCCGTCGTCTGCCCTTCTTTGTAGACGCCCGAGAGCTCTTGGCTGGCGATGAACGCGCCGCCCAGGCCGGCCAACGCCCCGCTGATGATCACGCCCACGTACCGGTAGAAGTAGATGTTGATGCCCTGCGCCTCGCCTGCACTTGGACGCTCGCCGCTGATGCGCAGCCGGAGGCCGAATCGGGTACGCCACAGCAACCACGTGGAGAACGGGACCATCGCGACGGCGAACAGCGTCACCCACGACATGCTGCTCGTCAAGCCATGAGCGATGCCACTGATGTCGGCGATGAAGAACCAGTCCTTCTTGTCGAACCATCCGAGCACGTCGGGGGTCTTCCATCCGAACAGATCGCCACCTGCGAGAAAGGGAAAGGTGAATCGCCCGACCGTCGGCACACGTGGCGACTGCGTGATCGAACCGCCTTGGTTCTTGAACTTCTTGTCGAAGACCTCCGACGACATGAAGCGGGCGAAGCCGGGACCGAGGATGTTGATCGCCACACCGGAGATCACGTGGTCGACGCCGAACTGCACCGTCGCGACGGCGTGCAGCAACCCGCCCATCGCGCCGCCGAGTGCGCCGAACACCAGACCCCACCACGCACCGAACTGCAGAGCACCCCAGGCGCCGAACCAGGTGCCGAGGACCATCATCCCCTCGAGCCCGATGTTGACGATGCCGCACCGTTCGGCGAACAGTCCGCCGAGGCCGGCCAGCAGGATGGGCACGCCCCAGCGCAACATCGCCCGCGACGACCCTTCGGCCGTCAGCAGGCTGGTGTCGTCGAAGCCCTGCACGATGTTGAGCACGGCAACTCCGACGACGGCGTACAGCATCCAACGCGCCCAGGCGGGCATGTTCTTCGCGTAGCTGACGATCGTCATGCCGTGACTCCGCTGAGGGCAGCGGAGGCCGCTTTGGCCTCCTCGCGGTCACGGACCCGTTGGGTGATCTGATACGCAACCACCGCGGCCAGGATGATGAGCGCTTGCATGATCTGAATGATTTCCCGCGACGCCGAGCCGGTGTTCTGCAAGATGCCCGAGGAGATGTCGAGGAAGGCGAAGATCAGCGCTGCGATCGCTGCGCCGAGCGCGCTGTTTCGTCCGAGCAAGGCAACGGCGATCCCGGCGAACCCGAGTCCCTTGATGGGATTGGACGGGAACAGGCCACTGTCCATGACCTCGGTCATGCCGACCAATCCGGCGACCGCTCCCGACAGGATCATCGCCGTCAGGATCATTCGTTTCGGTGGGATACCGCCGGCTCGGGCGGCGAATGGGTTGGCGCCGCTGGCGCGCAGGTCGAACCCGAAACGTGACCGGTTGAGCAACACGTGATAGGCGACGCCGACGGCGATGGCCACCAGCAGCACACCCGTCAGCTGGCGGTCGCGGCCGATGTGCCGCGTGAAGATCTCGACGATCTTGTTGAGGTTGGGCATGCGCCCCGAGCTCGGGATTGGTTTCGTGCCGACTCGGGTGACGTCTCCGCTGACCGAGCCTCCCGCCTGCCACACTTTCAACCCGGCGACGATGAGGCCGGATATCGCGATGGCGTTGAGCATGATCGTGCCGATCACCTCGCTGATGCCACGGCTGACCTTCAACACCCCCGCCACGCCGGAATACGCGGCCCCGACCGTCATGGCCACGAGGAAGATCACCGTGACGTGGAGCGGCGCGGGCAGATGGATCACGCCACCGACCTCGGCAGCGACCAGCGCAGCGAGGAGGTACTGGCCTTCGACGCCGATGTTGAACAGGTTCATGCGGAAGCCGATGGCTGCGGCGATACCGGAGATGAACAGCGGCGTTGCCCGGTTGAGGATGTCGACCATCGTCTCGAGCTTGCTGGCGTTGTTGAGCATGTCGCCGTACGCCCG
>JAYVOI010000387.1:0-6700 GCA_043758005.1 Ilumatobacteraceae bacterium | reverse complement strand
CAAACGCGGGCCGACGGCGACATCGGCCAGCCGCTCCTCCACGAGCGCGGTCATCTCCGCAGTGGTCGCCACCCCCACGCTGACCTCGATCCCGCCGGCGCGGGCGGTGAACGCCTGCAACAACGAGGGCACGATCGATTGGGCCAACGTGCTGGTCGTCACCACCCGGAGGAGCTCGGCAGCGCCGTTGGACTGCCGCACGGCGGCCTCGGCGTCGACGGCCAGATTGACCATCTGCGAGGCGATCGCCACGACTCGGCGCCCGGCGGGGGTCAACTCCATCCCGGTTCCGCTGCGGGCGATCAACGGGTCGTCGAGATGTTGGCGCAGCGCCGCCAGTGCCTGGGATACCGCCGGCTCGCTGACCCCCAGTGCAGCTGCAGCGGCGCGAACGGACCCCAGCCGCGAGACCAACACGAACACCTTCAACTGGGCGAGCGTCACTGGCGCCGAACTGTAGGGCCATCCCGGTCGCCGTGTCTGGTCGAGATAACCCTTCGGTTAGGACACGGTTGACGCAAGCCGGGCCAGCGCCCAACATCACCACCTGGACCCGCCGCAGGGCGTGTCTTGTGACGTGTCTTGGGGGCCTGAACCAGGGGCCGAAATGATGATCGGGGGATCTCATGCAAATTCCACCGCCGTTCGAGTACGAGCGCGCGACCAGCATCGACCACGCCATCGCGCTGTTGGATCGGCTGGGCCCTGAGGCCCGGCTCGTTGCCGGGGGGCACAGCTTGCTGCCGATGATGAAGCTGCGACTCGCCAGACCCGAGCACCTGATCGACATCAACGATCTCGACCTCTCCTATGTGCGTGTCGAGGGCAACGAGATCCGCATCGGCGCCATGACCAGGCATCGCGAGTTGCTCGAATCCGCTGTCGCCAACGAGCACTACGCGATCTTCGGTGAGGCCGAGCGGGTGATCGCCGACCCGATCGTGCGCAACCGGGGGACGGTCGGGGGGTCGCTGTGCCAGGCGGACCCCTCGGAAGACCTCTCTGCGGTGATGTCGGCGTTGGCGGCAACGATCGTGCTGCACTCCAAGGACGGCGAGCGCACGGTGCCCGCCCGCGAGTTCCATCTCGGGCCGTACGAAACCGCTGCCCAACCCGGTGAGATCCTGACCGAGATCCGTGTCCCGATCCGCAACAGCACCGGCAGCGCGTACGAGAAGGTCGAGCGGCGTGCCGGCGACTGGGCCGTCGCCGCGTCCGGCGTCTTCGTCAGCATGAACGGCGATGTCGTCGGCGATTGCGGCATCGGACTGACCGCTGTGGGCGTCGAGCACTTCTGCGCACCTGCGGCCGAGGCGGCCCTGCGCGGCCAGGCCCCGACCGAAGACAACATCGCCGCGGCGGCACAACTCGCCGCCGACGCCAGCAACCCGGCCAGCGACCAACGTGGGCCGGCCGACTACAAGCGACATCTCGCCAAGGAACTGACGGCACGCGCGCTGCGCCGCGCCGCCGCTCGAGCACAGGGAGGCTCATGATGGAAGTGACCATCAACGTCAATGGCGAGGATGTGACTCGCGATGTGGAACCGAGGTTGCTCCTCATCCACTTCATCCGCGATCACCTACAGCTCACAGGCAGCCACTGGGGCTGCGACACGACCAACTGTGGCGTGTGCGTCGTGTGGATGGATGGCGAGCCGGTGAAATCGTGCACGGTGCTGACCGCCATGGCCGACGGCCGCAAGATCCGAACCGTCGAAGACCTCGAGCAAGGCGGCGTGCTGAGCCCGATCCAGCAAGGCTTCATGAACCAGCACGGCCTCCAGTGCGGGTTCTGCACGCCGGCCATGCTGATGACCGGTCAAGCGCTGCTCGACCGCAACCCAGATCCCAGCAACGAACAGATCCGTGAAGCGATCTGCGGCACGATCTGCCGCTGCACCGGATACGAGAACATCGTGCGCGCCATCCGCTGGGCCGCCGAGCACGCCAACGACAACGCCGACGCGAACGAAGGGGCATCCGTATGACCGTCACCGAGGTACCGACCAGCGCTGGCGGCAATCCGATCGGGTTCGGCCGCATGCTGCGCAAGGAAGACGCCCGGTTCCTGCGCGGCCAGGGCAAGTACATCGACGACCTCGACATGCCCGGCATGCTCCACGGCGCGATCCTGCGCAGTCCGGTTGCGCACGCGCTGATCAAGTCGATCGACACATCGGCCGCGGAGGCCCACCCCAAGGTGAAGGCTGTCATCACCGGCGCTGTCCTGGAGACCCTGGGCCTGGCGTGGGTGCCCACGTTGTCGTACGACACCGCCGCGGTGCTGGCGACCGACAAGGTTCGCTTCCAAGGCCAAGAGGTCGCGTTCGTGATCGCCGAAGACAAGTACTCGGCTCGCGACGCGTTGGAGCTGATCGAGGTCGACTATGAGATCCTGCAGCCGGTCATCGACGCCAAGAAGGCGCTGGATCCCGGCGCGCCGGTGATCCGAACCGACAAGGAAGGCAAGACCGACAACCACATCTTCGATTGGGAAGCCGGTGACGAGGCCAAGTGCGACGCCGCGTTCGCCAAGGCCGACGTGATCGTGAAGCAGGACATGTTGTACCCGCGCACCCACCCGTCGCCGATGGAGACCTGCGGTTCCGTGGCGTACATGGACAAGGTCACGGGTCAGCTCACGGTCTGGTGCACCTCGCAGGCACCGCACGCCCACCGCACCGTGTATGCGCTAGTGGCAGGCCTGCCGGAGCACAAGATCCGCATCATCACCCAGGACATCGGTGGTGGCTTCGGCAACAAGGTCGGCATCTACTCGGGCTACGTGCTGTCGATCGTCGGGTCCATCGTCACAGGCAAGCCGGTGAAGTGGATGGAGGACCGCAGCGAGCACCTGATGAGCACGGCCTTCGCCCGCGACTACCACATGCACGGCGAGATCGCCGCGACGAAGGACGGCAAGATCCTCGGTGTACGGGTCAACGTGCTGGCCGACCACGGCTGCTTCAACGGCACCGCCCAGCCGACGAAGTTCCCCGCCGGCTTCTTCCACATCTTCACCGGCAGCTACGACTACGAGGCTGCGCATTGCAAGGTGACGGGCGTCTACACCAACAAGGCACCCGGCGGTGTGGCCTACGCATGCTCGTTCCGGATCACCGAAGCGGTGTACTTGGTCGAGCGACTGGTCGACTGCTTGGCCATGGAGATGAAGCTCGATCCCGCCGAGTTGCGACTGAAGAACCTGTTGCGCGAGGAGCAGTTCCCCTACACGACGCCGACCGGCTGGGAGTACGACAGCGGCAACTACGCGCCCGCGCTGCGCGAAGCGATGCGGATCGCCGGCTACGACGAGCTGCGCGCCGAACAGGCAGGCCGGCGCGAGCGACGTGCGGCAGGCGACACCAGCGAACCGATGATGGGCATCGGCATCTCGTTCTTCACCGAAGGCGTCGGCGCCGGCCCGCGCAAGCACATGGACATCCTCGGTCTCGGCATGGCCGATGGCGCCGAACTGCGAGTGCACCCGACCGGGAAGGCGCAGCTGCGGCTGAGCTGCATCACGCAGGGCCAAGGGCACCAGACCACGTTCGCCCAGATCGTCGCCCAGGAACTGGGTATCCCGCCGGAGGACGTCGAAGTCATTCAAGGCGACACCGACAACACCCCGTTCGGCCTCGGCACCTACGGTTCGCGCTCGACACCGGTCAGCGGCGGGGCCGCGGCGATCGTGGCCCGCCGGGTGCGCGACAAGGCCCGCATCGTCGCCGCCGCGGCGCTGGAGTGCTCCCCCGACGATCTCGAATGGGAGCTCGGACGCTGGCAGGTCAAAGGCGACCCGGAGAAGGGCAAGACGATCCAGGAGATCGCCATGCTGTCGCACAGCTCACTGGAACTTCCCGACGGCGTCGAAGGACACCTCGACGGCCAGTGCGTCTACAACCCACCGAACCTCACCTATCCGTTCGGTGCCTACATCTGCGTCACCGATGTCGACCCCGGCACCGGCGAGGTCAAGGTCCGGCGATTCATCGCCGTCGACGACTGCGGCCCGCGCATCAACCCGATGATCGTCGAGGGTCAGGTGCATGGTGGCCTGGCAGACGGTGTCGGTATGGCGCTGATGCAGGTGATCGCCTTCGACGAGGACGGCAACAACCTCGGTGGATCGTTCATGGACTACCTGCTGCCGACGTCGATGGAGTGCCCGTCATGGGAGCTTGGCGAGACCATCACCCCGTCGCCTCACCACCCGCTCGGCGTGAAGGGCGTCGGTGAATCGGCGACCGTCGGTTCGCCGCCCGCCGTCGTGAACTCGGTGCTCGACGCCATCCAGGTCCGGCACGCCGACATGCCGCTGACACCGGCTCAGGTCTGGCGTGCCCTCCAAGGCAACCCGTTCCGCACCGACATGGCGATCACGTGAGATGACCGCGCCGATAGCTTCTCCGCTATGACACACGATCTCTCGGCTCGTGCTCAGGAATTGCGCCACGCACGTGCCGCGTACGTGCACGCTCGTGTCGTCGTTGCGGAGAAGCCGACCAGCGCCAAGCCCGGCGCCGAGGCGATCGTGCTTGCCGACGGGACCATCGAAGGGTTCGTGGGTGGCGCGTGCGCGGAGTCGACGGTCCGCGCCCAGGCCTTGGCGCTGCTCGACTCGGCCGAGACGCTCCTGCTGCGGATCACACCGGAGCCGGAAGCGCCTCGACCTGGGTCACTGACCGTGCACAACCCATGCCTGTCGGGCGGCACCTTGGAGATCTTTCTCGAGCCGGTCATCCCGGCTCCGCTGGTGGTCGTCGCCGGCGACACGCCGATCGCGCGTGCCTTGCTGGAGCTCGTCGGCCCGCTCGGCCACGCCGGCCAGCCGTACGAGGGCTCGCTGCCCAGCGATGCGGCAGCCGTGGTGATCGCCTCGCATGGCCGCGGCGAGGAGGGTGTGCTCGTCGACGCGTTGCAGGCCAACGTGCCGTATGTCGGACTGGTGGCCAGTCGCAAGCGCGGTGAAGCCGTGTTGGGCTCGATCGACGTCTGCGCGTCGATGAAGGCTCGGGTGCACACCCCGGCAGGGCTCGACATCGGCGCCCGAACACCCGAGGAAGTGGCCCTGTCGATCCTGGCCGAGATCATCTCGACGCGGCCACGCCAGAGCGGACGGCCCGTGGGTGAGGGCGCCCCGACCACGACCGAGTCGGCAATCGATCCGGTGTGCGGCATGAGCGTGGTGATGGTCGACGCCTCGTTGCACCTCGACCACGACGAACATCGCTACTGGTTCTGCGGCACGGGTTGCCTTCGCGCCTTCGCCGCCGATCCCCACGCCTACATCTCGTGAGCCTCGACCTCGACACCGTCGACGAGTTGCGGCGGCGGCTCGACGCGGTCGACTACCTCTCCGATCAGGGCCTGGCGACCGCCCTGTTCTGCGCGGCACGGCTGCCGCAGCCGTTGCTGCTCGAGGGCGAGGCGGGCGTCGGCAAGACCGAGGCGGCCAAGGCACTGGCCACGGCGCTCGACACCCCGATGGTGCGGCTGCAGTGCTACGAGGGCATCGATGCCGCCGAAGCGTTGTACGAGTGGAACTATTCGCGTCAGCTCCTGGGCATCCGGGCGGCCGAGGCGGCCGGCAAGCCGCTCGACAGCGACGATCTGTTCACGCAGGAGTACCTCGTTGCCCGGCCGCTGCTGAAGGCGATCGAGCACCCCGGACCGCGGCCGGTGGTGTTGCTGATCGACGAGGTCGATCGGTCCGACGACGAGTTCGAGGCGTTCCTGTTCGAGTTGCTGGCAGAGTCGTCGGTCACGATCCCCGAGCTCGGCACGATCACCGCGGCCTTCCCGCCGATCGTGATCCTCACGTCCAACCGCACCCGCGATCTCCACGACGCCCTCAAGCGCCGATGCCTCTATCACTGGATCGACTACCCCGACGTCACCCGGGCCACTGCGATCGTCCGCCGGCGAGTACCGGCCGCAAGCGCGGACCTGGCCGAGAACGTCGCCGCTGCGGTTGCACGGTTGCGGACCCTCGATGTGCAGAAGCCACCCGGGATCGCCGAGGCGATCAACTGGGTCGCGGCGCTCGAGCTCCTGGGTATCGATCTGCTCGACGGGACCGCGGTCGAGCGCACCCTTGGGTCGGTCATGAAGTATCGAGAGGACCTCGACCTCGTCGCCCAGCGCGGCGTTCACTGGGTGGCGACCGGCTCGGACGAGTCGCCTCGACCGGGCTAGCCGGTGGTCGACATCGCCACGGTCGCGGCAACCTTCGGCGACCGGTTGCATTCGGCAGGCATCCCGGTGACCCCGGAGCGATCGGGACGATTTGCCGCGGCGATCGATCTCATCACGCCCGCAACGTACGACGACATCTACTGGGCGGCGCGGATCACGTTGGTCAGCGGGCACGATCAGCTCGAGCAGTTCGACCGCGTCTTCGGGCACGTGTTCGGCGAGCTCGCCGATCCCGCCGATACTCGCGGTGATCCCGACTCTCCGCAGACCGGCAAGAAACCGCAGCAACGATCAACCGAGAGCAGCGACAGCAGGCGAAGCACCGGCGGTGCAGGGCGCTCGGGAGAGGACCACCAGCACGGCGACGACGAGGAAGTCGCGGGCGAGACCCTGGCGATGACGGCCAGCAGCGACGAGTATCTGCACGCCGCCGACTACGCCGCGTTGACGCCACTCGAACTGCTGAGCTTGCGGTCGCTCATGGCCCAGATGCGGCTCGC
>JAYVOI010000386.1:0-6710 GCA_043758005.1 Ilumatobacteraceae bacterium | reverse complement strand
CGTCTTTGTCGCCGCGGCCCGACAGGTTCATCAACACCGTGTCGCCCTGCAGCGCCGGGGCCTCACGAACGATCCAGGCAAGTGCATGGGCACACTCGAGCGCCGGAATGATTCCCTCGGCTCGCGCGAGCAACTGGAAGGCGTCGATCACCTCGGTGTCGGTGACGGATGGATACTCGGCGCGCCCGATCGATGCCAGGTAGCTGTGTTCGGGCCCGACCCCGGGATAATCGAGACCCGCCGAGATCGACTGGGCTTCCAAGACCTGGCCATATTCGTCCTGCATCAGGTAACTGCGCATTCCGTGAACCACGCCGGGTTGGCCGCGGCCGACAGCAGCGCCGCCCGCCGGCTCAACGCCGACCAGGCGGGTGCGATCGTCGACGAAACCCGAGAAGATCCCGATTGCGTTGGAGCCACCTCCGACACAGGCGACCACGACGTCGGGCACGTCGCCGAAGAGCTCGTGACACTGCTGTTTGGCCTCATCGCCGACAACGCGATGAAACTCGCGCACCATCCATGGGTACGGATGCGGCCCCATGACCGAGCCGAGGCAGTAGTGCGTGGTCTCGACCGACGCGACCCAGTCGCGCATCGCTTCGTTGACGGCATCCTTCAACGTGCGGCTGCCACTCTGCACCGCCTCGACTTCGGACCCGAGCAGCTTCATCCGGAAGACGTTCAGCGCCTGGCGCTCGACGTCGACGGCCCCCATGTACACCTTGCAGTCCATCCCCAACAGTGCCGCGGCCGTGGCGCTGGCGACGCCGTGTTGGCCCGCACCCGTCTCGGCGACGAGACGAGTCTTGCCCATCCGTTTGGCGAGAAGCGCCTGGCCGAGGACGTTGTTGATCTTGTGCGAGCCGGTGTGATTGAGATCCTCACGTTTGAGAACCAGACGGATGCCGAGTTGCTCGCTGAGGTTGGCGCATTCCGTGAGGATCGACGGACGGCCGGCGTACTGGCGGAGCTGGTAGTCGAGGTCGGCACGAAAGCCGTCGTCGGCCCACGCCTCGCGGAACGCCTCCTCCAACTCCTGACACGCGGGTACCAGCGTCTCGGGTACGAAACGACCACCGAATTCGCCGAAACGTCCGGTGGCCGATGGTTCTGCCATCAGCGACATCATCTACTCCTCGTCGTCTGCCCAGTCATACGGCATCGAATCCGGCCCCAGGTGCTGCAACGGCGCAGCAGCACGGGCACGTTCGATGAACGCCTTGACCTTCATCGGGTCTTTCCTTCCGGGCGATTTCTCGACACCACTCGACACATCGACACCCCACGGCTGCACCTTGCGGACGGCAGTGGCGACGTTGTCGGGGTCGAGGCCTCCGGCAAGTATCAATCGAGGCCCTTCCGGCACCTCGCCCAGCAGTGACCAGTCGAACAGCTCGCCCGAGCCCGGCGACGGGGCGTCGACCATGATCAGATCGGTGCCGAACTCCTTGATGCGACGGGCGTCGGTCGACCCGGCGACGACGGCCTTGATCACCCACCGGATCTGCTCGGCAACCTCGGCAACCATCGCCGGCGACTCGTGGCCGTGCAACTGCGCTGCTTTCAAACCGGCGCGGTTCACCGTGTCGATGACCCTGCTGGGCAGCTCGTCGCGGAACACCCCGACGGTGAGGATCTCCGGCGGGAGGCGACGGGTGATGTCGAACACCTGCTGCGCAGCGATCTGACGTGTCGACGGAGCGAACACGAAACCCACGGCGTCGGCCCCCATGGCGACAGCGAACAAGGCATCGTCCTCATTCGTGATACCGCAGATCTTGACGAACATCGTGCTGCAAACGTATCGGGCCGAGCCCACCCGAGCAGTGATCGATTTATGTCCTACGCGACTCGCAGCTCGGCGATTGCCGTAGCAGGGTCCGTCGACGTGACCACTGACTCGCCCACGAGGACCGCGTCGTAGCCTGCGGCCCGCAATCGGAGCGCATCGGCGCGATCGCGCACGCCACTCTCGGCAACCCGCAGGACACCGGGCGGGATCAGCGCGGCCATGCGTTCGGCCCGGTCGTGGTCGACGTGGAACGTGATGAGATCGCGTTGGTTCACGCCGATGATCGTGGCCTCCGCCCGCAATGCAATGTCGAGCTCGCCCTCGTCGTGAATCTCGACGAGGACATCGAGGCCGAGGCTGACGGCCAGTTCGTGGAACGTCAACAACTCGCTCTTGTCGAGCGCCGCGGCGATCAACAAGATGCAGTCGGCGCCCATGATCCTGGCGTCGAGCACGTCACGCTCGCTGACCGTGAAATCCTTGCGCAGCACCGGCAGCGCGCACGCGCTTCGCGCAGCTTGTAGATCCGCTGGCGAACCCCCGAAATCGGGGGCATCCGTCAGGACAGACAGGCAGGAGGCTCCCCCGCTCTCGTATGCCTGGGCGACGGTCGCTGGATCGAGGCCGACGAACAGGTCGCCCTTCGACGGCGACCGACGTTTGATCTCGGCGATCACCGCCAACGTCGACTGGGCGCGGAGCGCCGCGGCAAAGCCACGGGTGGGTGGCATCTGTGCCGCTTCGGCCGCGAGGACCTGCAGAGGACGGTGATCCGATCGGGCAACCGCACGGTGATCCTTGAGGATTCGATCGAGATATGTCGTCATTGCCTGCCACCCATCGCTAGAAACCAAGCCGCGAGCTGATCTCTGTCAGCAGCGAATCGATCGGTACCCGCACTTGCTCTGTCGTGTCGCGATCGCGAATCGTCACCGCGCCGTCGTCGAGCGAGTCGAAGTCGATCGTGACGCACAGCGGCGTGCCGATCTCGTCCTGGCGGCGATACCGACGGCCGATGGCTTGAGTCTCGTCGTAGTCGACCATGTACCTCTGACTCAGGGTCTTGCGAACCTGGTGGGCGAGGGGTGTCAACGTGTCTTTCTTCGACAGCGGCAACACCGCAACCTTGTATGGCGCGAGGCGCGGGTGCAGCCGCAGCACGGTTCGCGTCTCGTCGTTGACCACATCCTCGTCGTAGGCCGCGAGCAGGAAGATCGCGAACAACCGGGTGACGCCAACCGCCGGCTCGATCACATATGGCTTGTAGCGCTCGTTGGCCGCCTGGTCGAAGTAGTCGAGCTTCTCTCCCGAGTGGTTCGAATGTTGGGTCAGGTCGTAGTCCGTACGCTGGGCAATTCCCTCTGCCTCGTCCCAACCCCACGGGAAGAGGAACTCGACATCCGACGTGCCGGTCGAGTAGTGCGAGAGCTCGTCAGCGTCGTGCGCACGCAACCGCAACAACTCCGTCGGCACGCCCAGGTCGAGATACCAGTTCATCCGCTGCGTGCACCAGTACTCGTACCACTCGGCGCTGTCGGCCGGTGGCACGAAGTACTCCATCTCCATCTGTTCGAACTCACGGGTTCGGAAGATCCAGTTCTGCGGAGTGATCTCGTTCCGGAAGCTCTTGCCGACCTGGGCGATGCCGAACGGTGGCTTGCGCCTGGTCGAGTTCAGCACGTTGGCGAAGTTGATGAACATGCCCTGTGCCGTCTCGGGACGGAGGTAGGCCACTGCGCCGGCATCTTCGATCGGCCCCGCATGGGTCTTGAACATCAAGTTGAACTGGCGCGGTTCTGTGAACGTGCCCTGCTTGCCGCAGCTCGGGCAGGTGTTCGGATCGTCGAGCTTGTCGAGGCGGAACCGGTTCTTGCAGTTGGTGCAGTCAACCAACGGATCGGTGAAGTTGGCGAGGTGGCCACTGGCCTCCCACACCTGGGGTGGGCCGAGCACCGCGGCGTCGATCAGCACGACGTCGTCGCGCAGTTGCACCACCGAGCGGATCCACGCTTCGCGGATGTTGCGCAGCATGAGGGCGCCGAGGGGTCCGTAGTCGTAGGTGCTGCGGAAACCGCCGTAGATCTCCGCCGAGGGGTAGACGAAACCCCGTCGCTTGCAGAGATTGACAACTTGATCGAGATCGGTCGCAGGCATACCACTGCAAGGCTACGAGTGCCATCGGGGCTCCCGCGAATGAGTTGGCCGACGTGCAAGGATTCTTGAAAGAATTGCGAGGTCGTGAGGGGGAGCTGATGAGCGTTGGGCGAAGGGCTGCGGTCATGGCCGCGCTGGTGGTGTCGGTCGGTCTGGCCGCGGCGGGATGCAGCGGCAGCGACAGTTCCTCCGGCACGACATCCGTGTCGACGGCCCTGTCGACGACGACCACCGAGCTCACGACCACCACGGTCGAGGCCAGCACCACAGAGGCTGCCCCGACCACCCAGACGCTGACCACGCCTGCACCGACCGTGGCGCCGACCACCGTCGCCTCGACGACGCCGGTGGTCGATTGCGCTGGTCCCACCACGATTCCGTCAGCGGCCACCAACCTCGTCGCGATCAACGGCGACATCGACGGCGACACGCTGAACGATGTCGTCACGTCGTATGCGCTCGATGGCGTACCCCACATCCACGCGACCCTGGCGACCGGTGGAAACAGTGACACCGAGGTTCCCATCGGGAATGCCGACACGGTGGCCATCCAGTTCATCGACTTCGACCACTCGCTGGGCGCCGCCGTGCCGCCGCCGGTCGCCGTCCTGGCCATCGGCGCGACCAAGGCCGGTACTGCGGTCGGCGCGTTCGTGACACTGACCCCGAAGTACTGCGTTCGCGTCTGGCACAACAACACCACCGACGACACCTTGTTCACGTTCAGGATCTCGGCCGAGCCGATCTACCAGGGCCTGGAATGCGACGGAGCAGCGGGCTCCATCAATCACAGCCTGACCACTGCCGAACAGAACCCCGGCGGTGACTGGGCCGTGACGCTGCAGCCGTTCGGGCACAACTTCACGACGGTCGACCTGCACCCCGTGCAGACGATCACGGTGCCCGACGGCCCCGACATCCAGCACGAGTACGGCGACCTCACCTCCTGCGCGCCGGCCCTCTTCCCGTAACGCCGTCCGCTAACACCCGTGCCAAAGCCCGTTGGGCGCGACTTCGGTACTCCCGCTACCGGAATCGAACCCGTTGAGCACGGTCGGGCGCGCTCTGAGCACGTGCAGTACCGAAATCGCGCCCGACTCGGGCTCGGTGAGGTGCGGAGATCGACGGATCCGAGGGCGTCACCGGCCGGCTCAGGTCTCCATGCGCTCGAACATCGCCACGGTCCGCAGGCGACGCTCGATGTGGTGCTCCATTGCCCGAGTGGCGTGGGCCGCAACTTCGTGCGTCGCCGACGACGCGGAGACCGAAAGCGCGTCGTTCAAACGGCCGCCAAGCACCATTCGCATCAACTCCAGCGCATCCTCGCCGAGGGAAGCCCCGGTGCGGCAGTTCTTGCACAGCGCACCACCGTGGTCCATGTCGAAGGCCACCAGCGGGCCGGGCTCGCCGCAACGCGCACACTCGTCGAGCAACGGGGTGATGCCTTCGGCGGCCAGGAGCTTCCAATAGAACGCTGGCACGACCAGCGGTCCGGACCGTCGGGCGACAGTCCGGAGGGCGCCGACGAGCATCCGATACAGATGGGGCGCCGGCTCGCGCTCGAGTGCCAACTGGTCGACAGCCTCCAACATGGCGATGCCGTTGGTCATGTGATCGAGGTCAGCGACCATCGGCGCCAGCGTCTCGATCGACTCCGCCTGGCTGACGATGTCGAGATCAGCGCGACCGTGCACCAGGAGCAACTGCACGTGGCTCATCGCTTCGAGTCTGGCGCCGAACTTCGACATGGTCTTGCGCACACCCTTGGCGACCGCGCGGACCTTGCCATGGTGCTCGGTCATCAGCACCACGATCCGGTCGGCCTCGGCCAGCTTGTAGGTCCGCAGCACCACGGCGGAGTCGCGATAGACGGGGGCGCCCATCAGTCGAGCCCGCCGAACCGTCGGTGCCGTCCGGCGAATTCGGTGAATGCCGCTTCGAGGTCTGCACCGCGCAACGTGACCCAGGGCGTGTCGAGGTAGACGAGCTCGCAGTACGCCAGCTCCCACACCAGGGTCGCCGGCAGATCGGTGTCGGGACCGATCACGATCGCCAGGTCGGGGTCGCACGGAGCAGGAGCGTTGACGATCTCGGCCAGATTGGCGTCGGTGATGGCCCGCCCGTCACGCCGCAACACGTTGACCGCGCCGACGAGGCGCTGCCGCCCGTCGGTCTGAGGATCGACGACGCCGGTGCATCTCCCCACACGAGTGATCGACGCAGGCGTGCCACCGTGGGGCGGGACGATCCGATCGAGCGGACGGATGGTCAACCACGACCCACCGGCATGCTCGATGACCTCGCCGTACTCGATGATCCGATCCCGCCAGGCCGCATCACCGAGCGAGTTCCACTCCTCCAGCAACCCTCCGACGATCACGACGTGCCGCAACTCGACAGACTGTTCTGCGGCGCGGCTCATGCCGGCCATCATCCCACGCCGGACCCGGACGAGCGGGCCATGGAAGCAGGCGAATGACTATGGTTGAGCACCTGTGCGTCCTGATGCTCACCGACCGCTGCACGTCGCCTGCATCATGGACGGCAACGGCCGTTGGGCCCGGCGACGCAGCCTGCCGCGAACCGCCGGACACACGGAAGGCGAGGAGAACCTGGCTGCGGTCGTGCGCCTCGCCGTGAAGCGGGATGTGGGCTGGCTCACTGTCTTCGGGTTCTCGACCGAGAACTGGGTGCGACCACGCGTCGAGGTCCGTCACATCCTCGGGCTGCACAAGAAGCTGTTCGGTCGGGTGGCCGAGCT
>JAYVOI010000385.1:0-15062 GCA_043758005.1 Ilumatobacteraceae bacterium | reverse complement strand
GGTCGAGGAAGCTCCGGCGACGTCGGCGTCCGGTGAGAAATTGAAGGCAGAACTCGACGATCTGCTCGACGAGATCGACGGTGTGCTCGAGACCAACGCGGAGGACTTCGTCAAGTCGTACGTGCAAAAGGGTGGCCAGTAACCACCATGGCGATGCCGTTCTTCACGCCGGGCGACGATCCCGGCTCGAACTTCCCTGAACTGCTGCGCCGGATCGGCATGAGCAACGACGCGGTCAGCGTCGGTGATCAGGTCGTGCCCCACGCAACGACGTGCGTCGCGATGCGCTATGCCGACGGCGTGGTCATGGCCGGCGACCGTCGTGCGACCAGCGGCAACTTGATCAGCCATCGCGGCATGGAGAAGGTCGTACAGGCCGACCACTTCAGCGGCGTGGCGATCGCCGGGGCGGCGGGTCCGGCGATGGAGATGATCAAGCTGTTCCAGTTGCAACTCGAGCACTACGAGAAGGTCGAAGGCTCGTTCCTGAGCCTGGAGGGCAAAGCCAACCAACTGTCGATGATGGTGCGTGGCAACCTGCCGGCGGCCATGCAGGGCATGGTCGTGGTGCCGATCTTCGCCGGCTACGACGTGCGGCGACGCACCGGCCGACTGTTCACCTACGACGTCACCGGTGGCCGCTATGAAGAGCAGGACTACGTTGCCACCGGTTCGGGCAGCCTGCACGCTGGCACCGTGATCAAGATCGGATATCGCGAGGCGATGTCATCCGACGACGCCATCGCATTGGCCTGCAAGGGGCTGTGGGAAGCTGCCGACGCGGACTCCGCAACCGGTGGTCCCGACGCCCTGCGCGGGATCTACCCGATCGTGGCCACGATCTCGGCGCAGGGTTGGGTGCGGATCACCGACGATCGTCTGGCGACCGTCTTCGAAGAGATCGCGACGGAGGTGAGAGCCCGATGACGATGCCGTACTACGTCGCACCCGAACAGATCATGAAGGACCGCGCGGACTATGCCCGCAAGGGAATCGCCCGTGGTCGGGCGATGGTCGCCGTGCGCTACGCCGACGGCATCGCCTTGGTCGCCGAGAACCCCTCGAACACGCTGCGCAAGATCAGCGAGATCTACGACCGCATCGCATTCGCCGGAGTCGGCAAGTACAACGAGTTCGATCAGCTCCGCGTGGCCGGGGTGCGCGCTGCCGATCTCAAGGGCTACCAGTACTCACGCGACGACGTCGACGCTCGCGGTCTCGCCAATCAATACGCCCAGATCCTCGGGCAGGTGTTCACCCACGAGATGAAGCCGATGGAGGTCGAGATCCTCGTCGCCGAAGTCGGTTACGGCGACGACGACTATCAGCTGTTCCACATCCTGTACGACGGGACGGTGATGGACGAGCGACGCTTCAGCGTGCTCGGCGGCGACGCCGAAGCAATCGCCAGTCGCCTCAACGAGTCGTACGTCGACACCTTGACAATTGCTCAAGCGGTGACTGCCGGAACCGCAGCGTTGCGCGGCGCCGATCGCACGTTGGGCGCCGACGACCTCGAGGTTGCGGTGCTGGCCCGCTCGAACGGGCGTCGATGCTTCCAACGGATGACCGACGCCGAGGTCGCCGAGATCCTGGGGAGCTAGAACATCATGGCCAAGTCCGTCGATCTCAACAGCGACGTCGGGGAGGGCTATGGGGCGTGGCCTGGCGGCCCCGACCGGGAGCTGATGAAGATCATCACCTCGGCAAACATCGCGTGCGGGTTCCATGCCGGAGATCCGTCGATCATGCGTCGCACATGCGACATGGCGGTCGAGAACAATGTCGCGATCGGCGCGCACGTCAGTTACCCCGACCTCGCCGGCTTCGGTCGCCGATTCATCGACATGAAACCCGATGAGCTGGCCGATGCGGTTGTCTACCAACTCGGCGCGCTCGAGGCGTGCGCACGAGTGGCCGGGTCGGCGATCACTTACGTGAAGCCCCACGGCGCGCTGTACAACACCATCGTCCGCCACCAAGCCCAGGCCGATGCCGTCGCCATCGCGGTGAAGCAGTACGACGCCAAGCTGCCGCTGCTCGGCTTGCCGGGCACCGACAGCGCGATCGAGCGCGCCTCGGCCGCGCACGGCCTGACGTTCCTGTTCGAAGGCTTTGCCGATCGCGGCTACGCACCCGACGGCACGCTGATCCCGCGCGGTCAGCCGGGTGCGCTCTTGACGGACGAGGACGCCGCTGCCGCGCAGGCAGTCGCCGTGGCCGATCGGGGGATCGTCTCGATCTGCCTCCACAGCGATACTCCGGGTGCCGCGACGCTTGGCGCTGCGGTCGCCGTGGGTTTGCTCCAGGCGGGCTACGAATTGCGGCCCTTCACCCGATGAGTGTGCTCCCGTTCGGGCCGGGCGCGGTACTTGCCGAATACGACTCGTTGGCAGAGGTGATGGCGGTCGACGACGCCTTGCGCTCGTCGGGCCTCGCCGGAATCGAAGACATCGTGCCGGCGGCGCGGACCGTGATGGTCACGTTCCGACAGGTCGACCGGGTTGCTCTCGACGCGCTTCTCGTGCCGACCGCCGGCGACCCGCGTCCGCAGGGACCTGTCGTCGAGATCCCCGTGGTGTACGACGGCCCCGACCTCGACGAGGTCGCCGAGGCGACCGACCTGACGACCGACGAGGTCATCGAGATCCACTCGTCGCAGACCTACTCGGCGGCATTCTTGGGGTTCACGCCGGGCTGGGCATACCTGGTCGGGCTGGCACCCTCGCTGCGGCTGCCTCGCCGATCGACGCCGCGTACATCGGTCACGGCCGGATCGGTCGCAATCGCCAACGAGTTCACGGGCGTCTACCCAACGCTCAGCCCCGGTGGATGGCATCTGCTCGGGCACACCGACGAGCGGATGTTCGACGTGAACCGCGACAAGCCTGCGCTGGTGATGGCCGGCGACCGCGTGCGATTCGTGCGCACATGATCGAGATCGTCAATCCGGGGATCGGCAGCTCGTTCCAGGACCTCGGCCGGCTCGGGTTGTCGCATCTCGGGGTCGGGCGCAGCGGTGCCGCGGACCGTCCGTCGCACGGTCTGGCCAACCGTCTGGTGGGCAACGAGGAGTCCGAGGCGACCATCGAGAGTTGCGGCGGTCTCAGCGTGCGGTTCCACCAGCCGGCGGTCGTCGCCGTGACCGGCGCCCACGGGGTGATCGACGTGCGTCATGGCCGGCCGATGGCGGTCAACGGCGTCGAGCACCTTCCCGCCGGCGCCGAGATCACACTGCGGGCGCCCGATGTGGGCATGCGGTACTACGTCGCCGTTCGCGGCGGTCTGGAGATCGCGCCGGTGCTGGGTTCGCGGAGCTTCGATACGTTGGCCGGTCTCGGGCCGCAGCTGACAGCCGGTCTCCGAATCGCCATCGGTCCCGATCCGAACACGCCGATCACCATCGACCTGGGTGTGCGCCCGCCCCTGACGACCGAGATCCACCTCACCGAAGGGCCGCGTCGGGGCTGGTTCACATCCGAGGCCTGGGGCATCTTGACGTCGCAGCCGTTCACCGTGAGCCCGTCGGGAAATCGGGTCGGTGCCCGCCTCAGTGGCCCGCCACTGGAGCGGGTGGCGATCCGTGAACTGCTCAGCGAAGGGCTGATCGAAGGGGCAATCCAGGTGCCGCCCGACGGTCAGCCGATCGTGATGCTGGCCGATCACCCCGTGACCGGTGGCTACCCCGTGATCGCCGTCGTGGCGCCGTATCACGTGCCCTCCGTCGCCCAAGCCCGACCAGGCGCAGCGTTGCGATTTCGTCACGTGGACGGATAGGCGAGCAATCTGCGCCACATCGCGCTACGTTGCGCACATGGAGCGCCGCATCTACGGCCTCGAGAACGAATACGGCGTCACGTGTACGTTGCGCGGTCAACGCCGGTTGAGCCCCGATGAGGTCGCCCGCTACCTCTTCCGTCGGGTGGTGTCGTGGGGACGCAGCAGCAACGTGTTCCTGCAGAACGGTGCTCGGCTGTACCTCGACGTCGGTTCGCACCCCGAGTACGCCACCCCGGAATGTGATTCGCTGTACGACCTCGTGGTGCACGACAAGGCCGGTGAGCGAATACTCGAGAGCCTGCTGGTCTCGGCGGAGCAGCGACTCCGCGAGGAAGGCATCCGCGGCACGATCTACCTCTTCAAGAACAACACCGATTCGGCGGGCAACAGCTACGGATGCCACGAGAACTACCTCACCCGGCGCGCCGACGACCTCGGTCACTACGCCGAGGTACTGATCCCGTTCCTCGTCAGCCGGCAGATCTTCACCGGGTCGGGCAAGGTCCTCCAGACGGCACGAGGGCCGATGTACTCGATCGCTCAACGTGCCGAACACATCTGGGAGGGTGTCAGCTCGGCCACCACCCGCAGCCGACCGATCATCAACACCCGAGACGAACCCCACGCCGACGCCGAGCGCTACCGGCGGTTGCATGTGATCGTCGGCGATTCGAACATGAGCGAGTACTCGACGTTCGTCAAGGTCGGCTCGGCCGCATGCATGCTTCGCATGCTCGAGGATCCGTCGGTCGTGCTGCGCGACATGACGCTGGAGAACCCGATCCGGGCCATCCGCGACATCAGCCACGACATGACATGCCGGCGCAAGGTGCGCCTGGCCAACGGCCGCGAGGTCAGTGCGCTCGACATCCAACGCGAGTACCTCGACCGGGCGCAGCGCTACGCCGACACCAAGGGCTTCCCGCCGCTCGAACAGCGCGCCCTGGAGATGTGGGAGCACTGCATCACCACGATCGAGAACGATCCGTTGAAGCTCGACCGCGAGGTGGACTGGGTCATCAAGTACCGGTTGCTCGACGCCTTCCGAACTCGCCACGACCTGCCGCTCGGCCACCCCCGGGTGCAGCTGCTGGACCTCCAGTACCACGACATCTCTCGCGAGCGCAGCCCGTTCTACAAGCTGCAGGACCGGGGAATGATCGAGCGGATGTGCGTCGATGCCGACATCGACGCCGCCGTGGACATCCCTCCGCAGACCACCCGAGCCCGGCTGCGCGGCGAGTTCATCAAGCGCGCCAAGGAGCGCAAGCGGGACTACACCGTCGACTGGGTGCATCTCAAGCTCAACGACCAGGCTCAGCGCACCGTATTGTGCAAGGACCCGTTCAAGAGCCGTGACGAGCGGGTCGAGAAGCTGATCGCTTCTCTGTGACGCCTGCCCTCGCAACGACCGAACCGCCCGCTAGCGTGAGTCTTGATGGCCACTGAGGACCCACGGGCAACCGTCGTTGACCCGGATCCCGACCTGTCGGTCGAGGACGAATACGACGATGTCACCGATCCTGACTCACCGTCACATCGAGTTGCCGACGGCAAGCGCAAGCGGTCCGGCCTGGCCGAGTGGATCATCGTCGTCGTCGTTGCCATCAGTTCGGCACTCCTGGTCCGCGCCTACGTGCTCCAGCAGTTCGCCGTGGAGGGCACCTCGATGCTCAACACGCTGCACCCCAGTGATCGGGTGCTGGTCAACAAGCTGAGCTACCACCTGCACGATCCGCGCCGGGGAGACGTCGTGGTGTTGAAGCGCATCGAGAGCAACGCGCAAGAGCGTGACCTCATCAAGCGCGTTGTCGGCCTGCCCGGTGAGACGATCGAGTACCGCGACTGCCAATTGTTCATCAACGGCTCGTTGGTCAAAGAGCCGTATCTCGATCCGCAGATCGTTGCGCCGAACCGGTGTGGTGCAGACCAACCGGCAGTGCAGGTCCAGCCCAAGTATGTTTTCGTGATGGGCGACAACCGTGGCGGATCGCTCGACAGTCGCGACGCCAGCGTGGGCCAGATTGCGTACGGCAACCTCATCGGTCGCGCCTTCGTGGTCATGTGGCCCTTCGCCGACTGGCAGTGGTTGTAACGCGGCACTGGGTCCTTCATGACCGGCGATGAGTGGTGGACGCAAGCGGTAGATCAATTCGGTCTCGATGCACCCGTGAGGCCGACGAACGACCTGCCTCCGTCGACGGGGGAGATCGCCGAGGTCACGGGCACGACCCCCACGGTCACCTCACCTGCGCGTCGCCGCCGACATGTCGGCATCGACTGGCTGGTCATCGCTGCCGTCGCCCTGGCCGCGGCGTTCCTCCTGCGAGCATTCGTGGTCCAGCAGTTCGCCGTCGAGGGTCAGTCGATGCTCGGAACGTTGCATTCCGGAGACCGGGTCATCGTCAACAAGCTGAGCTACGACCTGCACGATCCCCGCCACGGCGACATCGTGGTGCTGAAAGATGTGAAGGCGAGCGTGGAGGTCCGCGATCTGATCAAGCGAGTGATCGCCCTGCCCGGCGAGACCATCGAGTACCGCGGGTGTCAGTTGTTCATCGACGGCGAGCGCATCACCGAGCCATACCTCGACCCGCTCCTCGTCGGTGCCGATCGTTGCGGCCAATCGCAAACGCCGGTCGAGGTCGAACCCGGGCACGTGTTCGTGATGGGCGACAACCGAGCTGCGTCGCTCGACAGCCGAACGCCGGTGATCGGCCAGATCCCGTACGACCATCTGATCGGTCGGGCCTTCGTCGTCGTCTGGCCAACTGCGGACTGGCGCTGGCTGTGAGGACCGACGGGACTATCGCAGGGGCGGAAGTGGGCCGATCTCGGTGTGGTAGACGTCGATCATCCGGTCGACCCAGTCGCTGTACACGCCGTCGAGGCCCATGCGTACCCCGGCCTGGAGGATGTGCGGTTCCTGCATGTCCCAGCCGAACGCGGCCCGCTCGAAGCGGTGGAACAGGGCAACCATTCCGCCGTTCCAGTCGGAGTGGTGCAGGTTGACGGCATCGATGCCCTGATGTCGCAGGGTCGCGGCGCGGCGCTCGGCCCCTTCCTTCATGCTCGAGAGGCGCGTCGAGTCGACCAGCTTGGCGCCATGGCCGCGCAGCGGGAGGAGGGTCTCCCACTTCGGCACGCAGAGCCACAGTCGTTCGACCATTGCCGGGGCGGCCTCTGCCACGACGTCGATCACGACCTGGCCACTGGCGGCATCTTTCAAGTCGAGCGAGAGCTGGTAGTCGCTGCCGCAGCGATCGATCAGCTCGGCGAGCGACGGGACGTGATCGGGGAGCGCTGCCCGAGCCGTCTCGCCGATTGTGCGCGTGCGCCCGAACGACCGCTTGACCACGCCATCGTGGTCCAGCACCGGGACGCCGTCGGCGGTGACCCACACGTCGCTCTCCAGCCCGTTGGCGCCCAGCTTCAGCGCCAGCTCGAAACCGGCGAGCGTGTTCTCGGGGGCATGGGCACGGGCACCACGGTGGCCGAACGCAATGGGCACGTCGAGGAGCGACGGAAGGCGTTGCTGCACCACTGAATGATGCCACGGTGCAGTTCTGATCGCAGGTCCAGCTCGTAGACTCCCCGACGATGTTCAATCTCAGCGGCAGCGAAATCGTTTTCCTGTTGCTGATCGCGCTCATCGTGCTCGGACCCGAGAAGTTGCCCGAGGCCGTCCGCAAGTTCGGAAAGGCCTACGCCGAGATCAAGAAGATGTCGAGCGGGTTCCAGAGCGAGCTGAAGTCGGCGCTCGACGAGCCGATGCGCGAGATGCGCGAGACCGCTGATGCGTTCAAGAAGGCGGTCACCTTCGAATTCGATGACAACGGCGGGGCGATCTTCCACGACAGCACACCCGATGCCGACAAGCCCGCAGAGGAACCTGCCGCCGATGTCACCGGGGCAGCACCGACAGACGCAGCACCGGCCGAGGCCGCGCCAGCCGAGACGTCTGAGGCAACGCCGGCTGAACGGGAGGCCGTCCCGGCGAGCAACGAACCGCCGCTCGTGCGTCCACCCGGTCCGACATTTCACTCCGCAGCACCGCAGCCCAAGGTCGTCGAGGCTGTCGAAGCTGTCGAGGCCGTCGAGGAGACCGCTTCCGAATGAAGTTGTCGTTGAAGCGAGACGGACGGACGAAGGTCGCGTCCCCCGAGGATCGGATGACGCTCACCGAGCATCTTGCCGAGTTGCGGTCGCGCATCATCCGCTCGCTGCTGGCGGTCGTGATCGGCATCATCGTGATGCTGGCGTTCTACGACCAGGTGCTCGACTTCCTGCGCCGGCCGTATGAAGCCCTCTGCAAGCAGAAGCCCAAGCTGACCTGCGAGCTGCAGTTCATCGGTCCGCTGGAGGGCTTCACCACGCGGCTGTCCATCTGCACATACGGCGGGATCGTGCTGGCGCTGCCGATCATCATGTGGCAGATCTGGCGGTTCATCGTCCCGGCGCTGCACACCAAGGAGAAGAAGTACGCGATCCCGTTCATCCTGTCGTCGGTCGTGCTGTTCGCGATGGGTGCGGCCGTTGCCTACTGGACCCTGACGCCGGCGCTCGACTTCTTGATCTCCTGGTCGGGCAGCGGGGTCAAGGCCAACTTCCAGGTCAGTAAGTACGTCAGCCTGGTCGGCCTGATGATCGCCGTGTTCGGCATCACGTTCGAGTTCCCGGTCCTGCTCGTCTTCTTGCAACTGGTCGGTGTGCTCACACCGCAAACGTTGATGAAGCAGTGGCGGTATTCCACGGTGATCATCTTCGTGATCGCGGCCGTCATCACCCCGAGCGGCGATCCGTACTCGATGATGGCCCTGGCGTTGCCGATGGTGATCTTCTACGTCGTGTCGATCGTGATCGGCGTCGTGGTGCAGCGACGCAAACGCGCCAAACAAGCGGCCGCCGACTGACACGATGAGGTTGTGAACGCGCGTCGGGCCGAGCTGGTTGCCCACTACGGCTTCCCACTGGACGACTTCCAACTCCGTGCCCTCGACGCCCTCGATGCCGGACAATCCGTGCTGGTCGCCGCGCCGACTGGGAGTGGCAAGACCGTCGTCGCCGAGTACGCCATCGACGTTGCCATCGGCGACGGCCACCGGGCGTTCTACACCGCGCCGATCAAGGCGCTGTCGAATCAGAAGTACCACGACCTGGTCGCCCGACTCGGCCCGCAGAACGTCGGATTGCTGACCGGTGACAACACGATCAACGGCGATGCACCGGTGGTCGTGATGACGACCGAAGTGCTGCGCAACATGATCTACGCGCGCAGCGCTTCGTTGGATCGGCTGGCGGTCGTCGTGCTCGATGAGGTGCACTTTCTGCAAGACACCTACCGCGGCCCGGTCTGGGAGGAAGTGATCATCCACCTGCCGACGCGGGTGCATCTGGTGTGCCTGTCGGCGACCGTCAGCAATGCGGCCGAGCTGGCCGAATGGATCTCCACGGTGCGCGGACCGACCACCGCGATCGTCGAGGACCGCCGGCCGGTCAAGCTCGACAACCTGTACCTGATCGGCGACAAGACCCACGATCGCATGCACCTGTTGCCCACGTTGGTGAATGGCCGGATGAACGGCGACGCGGCGCGCCTCGACGAAGAGGCGGCGCGGAGCGCCAAGGGCAGCCGGCCTCGCAAGGGCGCGGCACAGGCTCGGCGGCGTTTGTTCACGCCATCGCGACTCGAGGTCGTCGACCTCCTCGAGCAGCACCGGATGCTGCCGGCGATCCAGTTCATCTTCAGCCGGAACCAGTGCGACGAGGCGGCCAAAGCGGTGATGGCTGCCGGGACGCGGTTGACGACCGGCACGGAACGGGAGCGGATTCGCGAGATCGTCGACGCCCGGTTGGGTGCCATCGACCCAGGTGACCTCGCCGTGCTCGGATATAGCACCTTCCTCGGACAGCTCGAGGCCGGTGTTGCCGCCCATCACGCAGGCATGGTGCCGCCGTTCAAGGAAGTGGTCGAGGCGTGCTTCGTCGAGGGCTTGGTCAAGGTCGTCTTCGCGACCGAGACCCTGGCCGTCGGCATCAACATGCCCGCCAAGACCGTGGTCATCGAGAAACTGACCAAGTTCACCGGCGACCATCACGCCTTCCTGACGCCGGGGGAGTACACCCAGCTGACCGGGCGGGCCGGACGAAGGGGAATGGACGACCTCGGCTACGCCGTGGTGTTGTGGAGCCCGTTCGTACCGTTCGATCAGGTGGCCGCGCTTGCCGGCAGCCGCACATTCCATCTGAACTCGGCGTTCCGGCCGACGTACAACATGGCAGCCAACCTCGTGCGCTCGTACACCAGCGAGCGTGCCCACCACCTGCTCAACTTGTCGTTTGCCCAGTATCAGGCCGACGGCGACGTCGTGCGCATGGAGGCCCGTCTCGACCGCCGGCAGACGCACCTGGCCGATCTGCTCGAGCGAGCGCGCAGCCCCTTCGGCGACATCGACGAGTACCGCAGGGAGATGAAGGGGTTCACCCCGCCGGCGCCTGGCGGTGCGGTCGGCCGTGACGATCTGGTAACCCTGGCGATGATGAAGTTGCGACCTGGCGACGTGATCTACGCCGAGAAGGCCCGCTACGCCGGTCGTGTGGCCGTGCTGAGCAGCGCGCATCGCAAGGGTGGCATGCGCCTGACCGGGTTGACCACTCGCCGCGACGTGGTGATGTTGACCGCGGTCGACTTCGACGAACCACCGCGGGCGATCGGCAAGATCGAATTGCCCGCCGACTACGCGCCGAACCGCCACGATTTCCAGAAGGAGGTCGTGCACCGGCTGGAGCTGGCCACCCTGGCGCCTCACTCCAAGCGCGCCCGTCGTGCGGTCGAGGTGTCGGGCGATGGCTCGCATCCCGTGGAGGCCGACCCGGAGCTCGACGACCGCCTCAAGGCTGCGGCTCAGGCCGAACGCGTCGCGCGTGAAGTCGAGGAGTTGCGCACTCGCGTGCGCACCCGCAGCCAATCAGTCGCCCGCGACTTCGACCGCGTGCTGCGGGTGCTGGAGAACTGGGGCTACGTCGACGGCTGGGCCCTCACGGATGCCGGCAAGATCCTGGCCAGGACGTTCCACGAGTGTGACCTGTTGATCGTGGAATGCCTGCGACAGGGGCTGCTCGATGATCTCGAGCCTGCGTCGCTGGCGGGCCTGGTCTCGGTCTTCGTGTACGAGCACCGCAGCCCGGAGCCGCCGCCGATGGCGTGGTTCCCATCGCCGACGGTTCGAAAGCGCTGGCAGCGGATCGCCGAGATCAGCTACGAGCTCGAAGAGATCGAGGAAGAGGCGGGGTTGTCGGAGCACCGGCCACCCGATGCCACCTTCGTCGCCGTGGCATTCGCGTGGGCGGCGGGGGAGGGATTCGCCGAGGTTGTCGAGGCCGAATCGCTCTCCGGCGGCGATTTCGTGCGCACGATGAAGCAACTGATCGACGTGTTGCGGCAGCTGGCCCTGGTCGCTCCGGAGCGCGCAACGCGACGCTGTGCCGAGCAGGCTGCCGATCAACTCTTCCGCGGGGTGGTCTCGGCCTCCAGCGCAGTCGAGACACTTGACGAGGAGCCCGAGGCCAACACCGTCGGCGAACACGGCGATGACGATCCACAAGGGTGAGCCGTGGGGCGAAGCAGCGGAATGTCCGCCCGACGTCAGGGTCGTCTCGACCGATCGAGACCTGCGCGACTGGGTGATCTGGCATCGCACGCGCGACCAACCGATACGCCCGATCGGCGTGTCGGGCGGAGACATGGCACGAACGTGTGGCGGAGCGAGCGGCACCCACTTGCTGTCGGTGAAGGTGGTGGTCGACGCGATGCGCGTGACCCTCGACGACAATGCACCGACGTGGGGTGCCGCCCACGTTGTTGCGCGACGCGAATGGTGGCGCGGCGACGTCGCCATGGTGATGAACGCCCAGTTCTACGGACCGTACGACGTGGCACCACGCTCGCATCCCAATGACGGCAAGCTCGATGTCGTTCTCATCGAAGCGGCAATGAGCCCGCGAGAACGCCTGCAGGCGCGGCAACGCGCACGCACGGGCACCCACCTTCCTCACCCGCACATCGGATCGCGATCGCTCGCCGAGGTCGACCTGACATTTGACCATCCGATGGTGGTGTGGATCGACGGAGTGCGGTGTGGCATCGCCGGCCGCGTGCGCGTCAATGCCGAGCCCGACGCCTACACCGCCTACGTCTGAGTCGGAGGTGCCCGCGGAGCACGCCGGGACTATGGTCGAACGCCATGCAGTCATGGATACTCGACGAATCGCCCGGCGCCTACCGATGGGGGTCGATCGACCTGCCGGAGCTGGCCGCAGACGACGTGGCAATACGGGTCGTCGCCAGCGCGCTCAACCACATGGACCTGTGGGTCACCCGTGGTGCGCCGAAGCCACCGCTGCCGCACGTACCCGGTTGTGACGTTGCGGGAGTCGTCTCGGCCATCGGGTCAGCAGTCACCACGGTGGCAGTTGGTGACGAAGTGGTCGTCAACCCCGGTGTCTCGTCGGTTGCCGACATCGAGGCATGGGGCAACGACAGCCCCATGGGCTCGAGCTTCATGATCTACGGCGAGCACTGTTGGGGCGGGCACGCCGAGACGGCGATCGCTCCGGAGCGCAACGTCCGCAAGCGGCCATCGACGCGAACGTGGGAGGAATGTGCAGCGTTCCCGCTCGCCTACCTGACTGCGTATCGGATGCTGCGCCGCGCCCGCCTGCAGTCGGGCGACACGTTGTTGGTGGTCGGGATCGGCTCTGGCGTGTCGTGCGCCGCGCTGGCCTTGGGAACGATGATGGGTGTGCGCGTCGAGGTGACCAGCCGCAGCGAGCAGAAGCAGGCTCAGGCCCTCGAGATGGGTGCCGCCGCGGCACACGACAGCGCTGCGGCGAAGTGGGCGGTCGAAGCCGACGTGGTGGTCGAGAGTGTCGGCCCGGCCACGTGGGACCAATCGGTGCGGGCGCTGAAGCCCGGTGGGCGGATGGTGGTGTGTGGCAGCACGTCAGGCCCGAAGGTCGAGCTCACGCTGCCGAGGCTGTTCTTCAAGCAGTTCGAGATCATCGGCTCGACGATGGGCAGCTATCAGGAATTCGACGAGGTCCTCGCCCTCGTCGACCGTGGACTGCCGATCACGATTGATCGGTCGTACCCGCTGGCGGACTACCAGGAGGCGTTGGCTCGTCTGGAGCAGGGCGAGCAACTGGGCAAGATCGTGCTGTCGCACGAGGGTGGCTGACATGGATGTCGAAGCACTGAAGGTCGCCGTGTGTGCCGAGGTCGACCGGCACGCTGACCAGCTCCTGCACGCGAGCCATGAGATCCATGCGCATCCCGAACTGAACTTCGAGGAGCACTTCGCCCACGATCTGCTCGTCGACCAGCTCCGCTCTGCCGGTCTCGATACCACGGCCCACGCCTACGGCGTCGACACGGCGTTCGAGGCAACCGCAGGCCGGCAGGGCTTCAACGTTGCCGTGCTGTGCGAGTACGACGCGTTGCCCGGCATCGGGCATGCCTGCGGTCACAACGTGATTGCCACTGCCGGTCTCGGCGCGGGGCTGGCGGCGGCGGCAGTCGCCGAGCAAGCCGGCGGCCGGTTGCGGATCATGGGCACCCCGGCCGAAGAAGGCGGCGGCGGCAAGATCGCGATGGCCCGGCGCGGAGCGTTCGAGCAGGTTGACGCGGCGATGATGGTGCACCCCGCTGACGCCGATCTGATCTCGATGGACACGATCGCGCTGCAGGAGCTCCACGTGCAGATCCACGGAAAGGCCGCACATGCCGCTGCGGCGCCGTGGGAGGGCCGCAACGCCCTCGACGCTGCGGTGCTCGGCTACATGAACATCGCGGCCATGCGCCAGCACATCCGGCCCACAGAGCGCATCCACGGGATCATCACCAAAGGCGGCGACAAGGCCAACATCGTTCCGGCCGAGACGGCGATGGAATGGATCGTTCGGTCGGCCACCATCGAATCGCTGCAACCATTGAAGCAGCGGGTACTGACATCGCTGGAGGCCGCGGCGAGCGCGTGCGCGTGCTCGATCGACCACGAATGGCACGACCACACGTACGCCGACATGATCGACAACGGACCCATGGTCGCCGCCTACGTGACCAACGCAGCACGCGTCGGGCGCACCGTGGTCGATCCCGCGTCCATCGGGCGACGTGTCGTCGGCAGCACCGACATGGGCAACATCAGCTATCTGGTGCCGTCGATCCACCCGATGATCAAGGTCGCCGGCGACGGCGTGGCGATCCACACGCTGGAGTTCGCCGAGTGGGCCCGCTCGCCAGATGGCGACAAGGCAGTGCTCGATGGCGCCAAGGCGATGGCGATGACGATCATCGACCTGTGGACATCGGCCGATCTCCGCAAAGCGACGACTGTGGCGTTCGCCGAACGGCCGTTGTCGGTCGAGGTCCTCTAACCGCTGGTCAGGCCGTCGCGCAATGCCCCGGCCGGAGACCGCCAGCCCGTAGGATTTGCACCTGTGACGGTCTACGTCCCCGAGGAGTACACGCCCGCCGAGGCCGACACGTTGCGTCGGTACTTCACCAATCTCGATGGTCCGGTATTTGCCCTGGTCAACCTGCCCGAAGTGGTCAAAGGCGCGCTCTTCGCGCGCTACAGCCGCAGCTCCAAAAGCCTCCGGCGCCTGTTCCTCGACGAGTTCGTGGGCGACCTCGACATCAGCGGCGATCATTCGGTCGACGCGACGATCGGGCTGGAACGTGCCGAGGAACTGTACGAGAAGGTGTTCTTCGAGTACGGCGACGACTCAGTCGCTCAGCTCGGTGGTGTGCATCTGGCCTGCGAGCAGGCTTCCAACGTGCTCACCAAGATCCTCGAATGGGGCCGCTTGATGAGCTACCTCGAGCAGAGCACGCGCTACATCGCCTACGACTCACGCATCGGTGGCAGGTACCGGTTCTACCGAGACCCGGCGGTGCTGTCGAGTCGCTTCGGAACCCGGTACGTGGGCGACATGGACCGTCTGTTCGACACCTACTCGCTGTTGCTCAGCAAGGTCACCGACCACGTTCGCCTCACGGTCGATCGCGATCCCGCTGACAGCGACTTCGTGTTCCGCCAGGCCACCCGGGCCAAGGCACTCGACGCGGTGCGCGGTGTGCTGCCCGCCGCGTCGCTGTCGAACGTCGGCATCTACGGCAGCGGTCAGGGTTTCGAGAACCTGCTCTTGCGCATGCGCGCCAACCCCTTGCCCGAGGCCCGGCAATACGCCGAACTGATGCTGCACGAGCTTCGCAAGGTGAT
>JAYVOI010000384.1:0-2867 GCA_043758005.1 Ilumatobacteraceae bacterium | reverse complement strand
CAAGCAGACGTACAAGGCCGGCTTGGTGACGCTGTGCTCGACCGACACGTTCGTACGCATCGCCGGGGTCAACGAGAGCCCAATCCCGGTGACGATCGGTCTGACGGAGAAGTCGTCAGACGGCAAGTCGACCAAACAGCTCGACGGCGACTCGAGCGACGAGTTGCTGGCGATCTACCCGATCACGATCCCGCCGGGCTCCAAGAACGTTGTGACGTGGGATCTGCCGATTCCGGCGCACCTGAAGGGGCGGACCCGAAACGGTGAGGACAAGGCCAAGCACGGTTCATGGGCTACGGAGCGCTGGCTCGACGAGAACGGTCTCGACTACAAAGGCACCGGCGGCGCGGCAGAACCGAATGGTTCGACGTGTGTGCCACCCGTCGGTACCACAACGACCACCAGCACGACGACCACGACCACCGTTCCCGTGACGACGTCGACCGCGACAACCGTCTCCCAGCCCGACCCGCAGCTCGTGCCAATCGTCCCTGCATCGCTGTACTCCACGAGCAACTCGCAGTTGGCATCGCGCGCCGGAGACGGCGACACAACAACAGAGTTCGTCACCCAGATGCTCGATTCGTCGCCGCCCACTTGGGCGTGGCTCAACGCCGACCTCGGTGAGAACGTCCCGCTCGCGCGCATCGATTGGATGTGGTCGATGGTTGGCGCAGCCGATCAGTTCCGCATCGACGTCTCGGTCGACGGCATCACGTGGTCCACCGTGGCCACGCCGGGCGAGGCGCCCGTCGGCGGTTGGAACAGCCTGCGGCTGAACCAGCCGGTCCGCATCGTTCGCTTCTCGTTTCACAACCCAAATCACGACCCTCAGCTGGGTCATCTCGCCGAGGTGCGCTTCTTCGCAGCGAGCGGGTTCATCGCGACCGACCACCCGACGGTCCTCAGCGCCGCGGAGATCACCAGTCGGGCCGAGGTGTCGGTCAGGCCACCAACCGGGCCGGCTCTCAGCGCCGGCCGCTACAAGGCGAAACGCTCAGCTCGTTCATCCAACTCGCCCGAGGCCTCATCACGACTGACCCTCGACGGCAAGGTCGACACCGCCTGGCAGACGTCGATGGCCGTACCACCACGCACTGGCTGGACGGCGTACGATCTCGGCGAAACCGTGGCACTCGGGGAGATCCGCTGGAAGTTCGCCACGATCGGGTTCGCCGACAAGTTCGTGCTGCAGAGCTCGCCTGACGGCGTTCACTGGTCGACATTTGCCAAGGCGGGCAACGCCGCATCGACAAACACGTGGGTTTCGTTGACCACGACCGTCAAGACCCGCTACATCCGCTTCTTGTTCTCGAATCCGAACAAGGATGCCAACGTCGGCTACCTGTCAGAGGTGCGGTTCTACGCCCAGAGATGAGCGGGCACGGCAAACGGTTTCAGGCCTTCGGGGGGAGGGTGCGGATGCCGAGATCGACGAGTTGCTTGAGGTCGACCGGGGTCGGGGCGTTGGTCATCGGATCCATCCCGGACTGGGTCTTGGGGAAGGCGATGACCTCGCGGATGTTCTCCTCCCCCGCAAGGATCGCCACCAGGCGATCGATGCCGAAGGCGAACCCACCGTGGGGAGGCGCACCGTAGCGGAACGGGCTGAGGAAGAAGCCGAACCGTCGGTTTGCCTCCTCGTCGCTGATGCCGAGCAACCGGAAGATCCGTGACTGCATCTCGGGCTGATGGATTCGGATGGAACCGGAACCGAGCTCCCAGCCGTTGAGCACGAGGTCGTATGCCTGGCTGCGCACCTTCAGCGGATCCGACTCGAGCATGTGGATGTCGTCGGGGTGTGGTTGTGTGAACGGGTGGTGACCGGGCTTCGGGCGGCCCGACACCGCGTCGACGCCGACGAACAGCGGGAAGTCGACGACCCACAGGTAGCGATACGGCCCCTCGTGAACGGGCGGACGGCCGAGGTCGTTGCGCAACGTTCCCAGCACTTCACAGGTCATGGCCCATTCGTCGGCCACGATCAGCAACAGGTCGCCGGGCTTGGCAGCGAGGCGCTCCCGCAACGCGACCTGCTCCGACTCACCGAGGAACTTGACGACGGGCGACTCCAACGAGCCATCCTCGGCAACCTTCAGCCACACCAGCCCCTTGGCGCCCATCGACTTGGCCCTGTCGGTCATCGCGTCGAGCTTGTTGCGGCCGTACTCGGCCGCCTTGCCCGCTGCATTGAGGCCCTTGATCGTCTGGGCACCGGCAAAGGCCTTGAACTCGGTGGCCGAGAACGCATCGGTGAGCTCGACCAGTTCCATGCCGAAGCGCAGGTCGGGCTTGTCGCTTCCGAAGCGGTTCATTGCGTCGTGCCACGTGATCTTGACGATCTCGCCGGGGTCCTGCCCGGCCGACTTGGCGGCCGCGACCACGGCTGCACCGATTGCCTCGTGTACGTCTTGCTGGCTGGCGAAGCTCATCTCGGCATCGAGTTGCATGAACTCGTACTGGCGGTCGGCGCGCAGGTCTTCATCGCGAAGGCACCGAGCCATCTGGTAGTACCGGTCGATGCCGGCCACCATCAGCAACTGCTTGAACAGCTGCGGACTCTGCGGCAAAGCGTAGAACGATCCGGGCTGCTGACGACTCGGCACGATGAACTCGCGCGCGCCCTCTGGTGTGCTGGGAACCAGCATCGGCGTCTCGACTTCGACAAAGCCTTGCGCTTCCATCGCGGTGCGGATTGCCGAGTTCGCTGCGGCACGGATGCGCAGGTTGCGCTGCATACGCTGGCGGCGGATGTCGAGATAGCGATACTGCAGACGCGTCGTCTCGGCAACGGTGTCGGCTCGCTCGTTGATGGGGAAGGGCGGCGCCTCGGCCGTGTTGAGGATCTCGACGACGCAGTCCTGCAG
>JAYVOI010000383.1:0-15145 GCA_043758005.1 Ilumatobacteraceae bacterium | reverse complement strand
GGCGTTCGCCCTGCTGCTGTTCAACCCGATGACGATGAACACCCCGATCTCGGCACGCGTCGATCGCTCCGGTGTGTACCCGGCATTGACGATCCTGCTGCTCGCCTGCCTGGTCGGGCTGGTGTCGACGTGCGACCGGCCACGCCGCTCGACGGTGCTGTGGGCGGTGGCGGCGTCGCTGTCGATCGGCGCGTTGTGGCTCGTTCGTGAGGAGTGGTTGCTGCTGCTGCCGGCATTGCTGTGCGGTCTGGCACTGGCCATCGCCCGACTCGTTCGTGCCCCGATCCCACCGCTTCATCGTGTGGTGTCCGCGTTCGGTGTCGCCTGCATACCGCTGACGGTCGTGCTCGGAACCGTGTGGGTCGAGCACGTCAACGACTCGCACTACGGCGTTTCGATCACCAACGTCGAGCAGACGTCGATGTCTGCTGGCCTCGGGCCGATGTTCCGCGTCGACCCGGCCACGACGTTCGACCAGTTCCCTGTCACGGCCGAGACCCGCGAGTTGATGTACGCGGTCAGCCCCACGTTCGCCAGCCTTCGCAACGAGATCGAGGACGGGGGAGCGACGCCGTTCTCCAGCATTCGACCCGACGGCGTTCGCGATCTCGGTGGCCAGGTCTTCCAATGGGTCGTGCTCGATGCGATCGGCGCCACCGGGCAGGCCACCACGGCCACCCAATTGCAGGAGACGTTCCAGGCAATCGCCGACGAGATCAACTCGGCATGCGGCGACGGCCGACTGCACTGTGGACCGCCGCACAGCGGGATCGCGCCGGCGTGGGAGTGGAGCAGGGTGCCGGGATTGGTGGCTCGAACGCTCACGGGCCTGCGTCACACGGTGGATCTCAGCGCCTTCAGCGCGCAATCGCCCGATGGCAACGGCACGGCGACCGACCGTGCCCTGTTCAGTCGGATGACCAGCGAGCCGCTGGCGCCCGGGCCGAACACCTTCTTCACCCGTCAACGCGTGCACCTGATCAGCGCGCTTCGTTGGCTGTACCGCTTGCTGACCGTGGGGGCAATCGTCGTCGGGATGATCCGGGCGAGTCGGGTGGTGCGTGATCGAAGGATGCCCTCGGAGGCGATGGCGACCGTGATCGGCGTGGGACTGCTGTTGGTGATTGTCCGCGTCGTCGGTCTGGCGTACCTTGACCTCACGGCGTTTCCGGCCTTCTCACCGTCATATCTCGCTTCGGCGTACGCCGCCGCGCTCGTCGTCGGCGTCGTGGTCGCGCTGGCCGAGAGCAACCACGTCTGACCCGGGTTCGCGCCCGCCGAAGTGTTTGGCGTGTGCGGGCAGCCGGGCTGTCCGGAAGCGACTGCATCGGGCAGACTGCCGGAGTGGGACCAATTTCTCGGCGCATGTTCTTGGCCACGGGCGCGGCGATCGTGATGGCAGCGTGCAGCGACGGCAGTAGTCAGGAGTCGGCGCCGTCCAGCACGGTGCCAGCGTCGACATCCACGCCGACGACCGAAGCAGCGACGACCACCGAAGCGACCACGACGACATCGACGTTGCCGGTGGTCGAGTTGTCTGCGGATCCGTTCACGCTCGGCGTCGCGTCGGGCGACCCCGACGCCACGAGTGTCGTGCTGTGGACCCGCCTCGCGCCTGACCCGCTGAACAGCGGCGGCATGCCCGACGACGATGTGCCGGTCACGTGGGAGATCAGCGACTCGGCCGACTTCACCACGGTCACCTCGTCCGGTGTCGAGACGGCCGTCGCGGCACGAGCCCACAGCGTGCATGCCGTCGTGCCGCTCGACCAGGGCACGTGGTTCTATCGCTTCCGGGTCGGCCAATACACCAGCCCGGTGGGCACGACTCGGCCGGCGCCCGGCGTCAGCGTCGACCTTGCCGAGGTCACGTTCGCCGTCGCGAACTGCCAGAACTACGCCAACGGCCAGTATGCGGCACACCGCGACCTGGCCGAGCACAACCCTGAATTCGTCGTGTGGCTGGGCGACTACATCTACGAAGATCCGGGCGTCTCGATCGACGCCGACATCACCGCACGAGTGCACATCGGGCCAGAGCCCACCACGCTGATCGACTACCGCAACCGGTATGCGCGCTACAAGACCGATGCCCACTTGCAAGCTGCGCACCAGGTTGCCCCATGGTTCGTGATCTGGGACGACCACGAGGTGGAGAACAACTACGCCGGGCTCACGCCGGAAGCAGCGGCCGATGCGCCGGCCTTCCCGGCTCGCCGATTCGCCGCCTACCAGGCCTGGTGGGAGCACCAGCCGGTGCGCCTCGACCCGCCGGTCGCCGTCGATCAGGAGTACCGCATCTACCGCGACGTGAACTGGGGCAAGCTGATCGGGTTGGCGCTGCTCGACGGCCGGCAGTACCGCACGGATCAGGCGTGTGGCGATGTGACGCTGAGCATCGAGCCGCCGTGCCCGGAGACGACGGATCCGGCGCGCACCATGCTCGGCGACGCGCAGGAGGCGTGGCTCTACGACCAGCTCGACAACTCGACCTCGGTGTGGAACGTGATCGGCAATCAAGTGGTGTTCGCCGATTCCACGTTCAACGGGGCGGTGCTGAACTACGACCAGTGGGACGGCTACCCGTTGCAACGCCAGCGGATCCTGCAGCACCTCGCCGACGCCGCGGTCCCCAACGTCGTGGTGGTGACCGGCGACATCCACCTCGCCGCCGTCGCCCAGTTGCGCGCCGGCGACCGCGGTCTGGGCACACCGGTCGGCGTCGAGTTCGTCGCGACGTCGATCAGCTCCGCCGGCCTGATCGGGACGGAGCTCACCGACGTGTTGAAGACCTTCCCCGATCTCGTCGACGCCGAACTGGCGCACCGCGGGTACGCATTGCACACCGTCACGCCAGACCGCTGGACTGCGGAGTACCGCATCGTCACCGACGTTTCCAAGGCCGACAGCGAGGTCACCTCGTTCAGCACCTACGTCGTCGACAGCGGCACCAACACCGTGGTCAAGGCGATCTGACTAGTGGCCCTCGAGCGGGCCGAGGCCGTCGAGGCGGCGCCGATCCAACGCAGCCGCGTCGAGACCCCGATCGCTCAACTCGTCGGGTAGGCGACCCGATCGCACCAGCGACGCGCCGGCCCGGGCGAGGGCCGGGGAGATCTGGATGCCGTAGCCTCCTTGACCCACGAACCAGAAGAAGCCGTCGACCTCGTCGTCGAACCCGGCGACGGGCGAACGGTCCGCGACGAAGTTGCGCAGCCCGGCCCACGACGATCGTACATGGCGGATGTCGAGTGTGGTCGCGGCGTTGATCACATCGATGGCCCTGGCGACATCGATCTCCTCGGGTCGTGCGTCGCATGGCTCGGAAGGCACCTCGTCCGCCGGCGAGCACAGGATCTGCGGGCCTTCCGGCTTGAGGTAGAAGGTGCCGCCGACATCGGCGACCAACGGGATCGAATGCGAGTCGATGTCGGTGGGCGGACCGATCGTGAACACCGTGCGTCGCAGCGGGTGGATGCCGACCGGTTGGGCGCCGGCGAGACGCCCGACGATGTCGCACCATGAACCCGACGCGTTGACGACCACGGCCGCGTCGTATTGGTCGCCGGCCCGATCGACGACGTGCCATCGATCGCCGGTCTGCCACATTGTGGCGACACCGGCCGACGTGTGGATCTCGCCACCGCGGGCTCGCAGCCCACCCGCGTAGCCGCCGTGCAGCGCGGCCACATCGATCTCGCTCGCGCCGGGCTCGACGAGGCCCGCGGCGACCCAGTCGGGGCGGATCACCTTGGTGGCGTCGACCGCCTCGTTCGCGCTCAACACCCGCACGTCGGGAATGAACTCGATCACCGCGTCGCGCATCGCGTGCAGATCGTCGACCCCGTCGGTCGGGGCCACCCAGATCAGCGGCAGTGGCTTCAACAGTGGCCGCCCAAACCCGTCGGGCGGGTCCTCCATGAACGCCCGGCTGGCCGTCGTCAACAGTCGGATCGTTCGGCCGCCGTAGCTCTCGAGGAAGGTGGCCACGGAGCGTCCGGTGGTGTGGAAGGCGAGGGTTGCCTCCATCTCGAGCAGGCCGACCGAGTGATCCGTGGCCAACTCGTACCCGATCGAGACTCCCGCGATCCCGCCCCCGATGACCAACACTTCATACGACTTCACCTGCGCAGCATGCCACTCCGCGGCGATCGAGCCTTTCACCGGTAGGCTCGGCGCTTCAGGTTCTTCTCGCTTCGGCGTAGCCGCTTCAGGCTCGGGACTGCGAGGGGGGATTGTGTTGGACAGCTCGATGCCGGATGACCAAGTGTCTGATGATCGACAGATGGTGCAACTGCTGGCAGTCGTGCTGGGTGGTGACGACTCCGGTGCGCCGGTCGACAACGCCATCATCGCCAAGAAGCTGGGCTGGAAGTTGGAAGCCGTTGCCAGCTGCCTCAACGAAGCCAAGGAGCGTTCGCTGGTGTGGGGTCAGCGAAGCGGCGACAAGCCGGCGCCCTGGTTCAAGGAGCTGGAGATCACCGTGCAGGGCAGGCGCCTGCTGCGATCGCACAGCGGCGGCAAGAAGTAACTCCGTCAGACCGGCGCTTCGACGCGCCGCAGCGGTGCGTTCATCGGCGGTTGGTGATCCCAGAGATCGGCCAGGAGATCGCTGCGCAATGATGTCAGCGCCGGGTCCGCCCACCGGTTGACGCGCTGCAACGGGTCGTCGCCGAGGTCGTACAGCTCGCCCTCGGTGCCGTCGTGGCTGTAGCCCGGCTGGTAGGTGCTGCACACCCATCCGTCGCGCGTGATGGTCCGCAGGTGCACGCCGACACCGAACAGTTCGCTGTCCCACTCGGTCAGCACCCGCTCGAACCCGCGTGCATCGGCATCGATGTCGTCGACCGGCAGTGCCGAGCCCTCCATCCAATCCGGCGCAGCGAGCCCGGCGATGTGGCAGAACGTCGGCGCCAGATCGACCAGACCGACCGGTCGGGTCACTGCGGTTGCGCTCGCGCCTAGGGATGGCGCCGGCCTCCAGATCAGCGGGAGGCGCATCAACCCGTCGACGTGGTACGGCCCCTTGAAGAGCAGGCCGAAGTCACCCTGCAGCTCGCCGTGGTCGGTCGTGTAGATCACGTCGAGATCGTCGCCCCAACCCCGCGCCGCGATCGCCGCAATCACCCTGCCGAGTGCCTCGTCGATCAGCTCGCACTCGACCGCATTGCGGGCGTTGACCTCGCGCACTTGATCCGCGGTCATGGTGGCCGGGACCCAGTTGGCCGGTGCTTCGTAGTTGGAGACCAGGCTGCCGTCGTACCACGCCTTCCAGTGGCGCGGTTTGGCATCGAGCACTGCCTCGCGCTGCCCAGCGTCGGCGATGTAGCCGGCCGGCAGTGGCACGTCGCGCCAATCGACCCGTCCGAGCTCCGACGCCGGCGGATCCCACGGGTGGTGTGGGTCGGGGAAGCTCATCCAGCAGAACCAGTCGTCGTCGGCACCGAGCGAATCGAGCCAGGAGATGGTGCGATCGGCGACCCAGTCGGTGTGGTACCACTCGCGCGGCACGGCGTTGTCGTGCACCTGCGGCGCACCTGTGTCGCCGCCGCCGGCGGCACTGACCTCGAGGGCCATGTCGAGCACCGGGAAGAACATCGACACCGCCTCCGGATGGTTGGCAGCCATCCACCGTGCGTAGTGCAGCGGGCCGAGGGCGCCGTGCGTTGCCGTCTCGAAGTGCTCGAAACCGCGATGCAGCCCGACGAGATCCTCGCGGGCGAAGCGGTTCTCGACGAACCGGGCGAAGGGGTCGAGGAACGGCTCGAAGTGCGGTTTGCCGATCAACGCGGTCCGGTACCCGTTGTCGTGCAGCGCCGACGCGACCGATGGGGCGTCGACAGGGAGGGCAACACCGTTCATCCACACGCCGTGCGTGCTCGGGTACTGACCGGTGACGATGGTCGAACGCGACGGCATGCAGACGACCGATTGGGGATGGGCCCGCTCGTAGCGGTAGCCCTCGGCGGCGAGCCGATCGACGACCGGGGTACGGGCAACGCTGCCGCCGTTGCAGCCGAGGGTGTCGTAGCGCTGCTGGTCGCTGGTCACCAACAAGATCTTGCGACCCATCAGCGTGCTCCTTCGTGCATGTCGGCTTCCATCTGTCGCTTGAGCTCGTCGAGCGCCCCCGCCGTGGCGCCACCGATCGTCAGGGCCATGGCGCGCGGGTCGGCATCGGTCGAGTACACCACCAGGCAGGTGTCGTCGCCGAGATCGATCACATCGATCCCGCCACAGTGGTAGGCGAACACCGCGGCGGTGATGCGGTATTGAAACCGGCGCTGGATGTCGTCGTGCACGAGGATCTCCTCGGGCATCGAGATGCCGGAACCGAGGGTGATCACGCGGACGCTTCCCTCGACCTGACACGAGTCGATGCCGGGGAACCACTCGTGCAGTCGCGTCGCATCGCCGGCCAGCTTCCACACCGTCGCTGCCGGACGGTTGATGCGGATCTGGTGGCGAATGGAGCCGAGTGTCATGGTGCCAACCGACCGTAGCGCTCAGCCAATTCGGCCGAGCAGTCCGTCTCGTCTCGTATCCTTGACCGATGCGCCAGTCCGAGTCGCTCAACGACGACATCCGCCTGTTGGGGCGCACACTCGGCGACGTCATCGCCGACCAGGCCGGTAGCGAGACGCTCGATCTGGTGGAGTCGATTCGTCGTGCCGCCGTCGGCGATGTCGACCCGGCGCACCTGATCGAACTGCTGGACCCGCTGCCGATCGCCGACGCGCTGCACGTGATCCGGGCGTTCAGCTACTTCGCGATGTTGGCCAACATCGCCGAAGACACCGATCATGCCCGCCGCCGACGCGCGCTGGTGCAGAGCGGCTCGCCGCCGCCGCCCGGAACGTTGGCGCGAACGATCCAACTGGTCAACGAGGCCGGGCTCGACGCCGCGCACGTGCAAGCGGCGGTGGGCGACAGCGAGGTCATCCCAGTGCTGACCGCGCACCCCACCGAGATCCGTCGCCGCACGATCCAATCGATCCAGACGGCGGTCGCGGCGCTGATGGCCCAGCGCGATCGGCTCGACATGAACCACGTCGAAGAGGCCGAATGGAGCGACGAGCTGTGGCGACAGATCGTCACCCTGTGGCAGACGGCGATGTTGCGGCTCACCAAGTTGCGCCTGCGCGACGAGGTCAACGATGCGATGCGCTACTTCGAGCTGTCGCTGTTGTCGCAGGGGCCGGTGTTGAACGCGGCGATCAATGCCGCATTCGGCTCCCGGCCGGATCGCGAACGGCCGCTGCTGCGGATCGGCTCGTGGATCGGTGGCGATCGGGACGGCAATCCGTTCGTCACCGCAGAGGTGTTGGCCGACACGTTCCAGCAACAGGCAGGCCTGGCCCTTGGTCACCACCTGCAGCAGCTGTGGCGCCTGGCGGAGGAGTTGTCGATGTCGTCGCGGCTCGTCACGACCACACCGGCCCTCATGCGCCTGACCGAGGCCGCCGACGACACCTCGCCCTATCGTCTCGACGAGCTCTATCGCCAGGCGGTGCGCGGCATGCACGCCCGTCTCGCTGCAACGGCGCAGAGCCTGATCGGCCGTGTGCCGGGTACTGCACCGATCGGCGAGCGCCCGCCGTACAGCTCGCCCTCGGAGCTGCTGGCCGATCTCGATGTCATCGACGAGTCGCTGCACGAGCACGGGGCCCACGCGGTCGCCAACGGCCGGCTCACTGCACTGCGCGGCGCCGTCGAGACGTTCGGGTTCCACCTGGCGACGGTCGACCTGCGACAGAACTCCGCTGTGCACGAACAGGTCGTCGACGAGCTGTTGCGCATCGGCGGTGTGTGCGCCAGCTACCTGACGTTCGACGAGGCCAAGCGGGTCGAGGTGCTGTCGGCCGAGCTGTCGACGGCGCGCCCGTTGTTGGGCGTCGACTCTGCCGTCAGCGACCTGGCGGACAGCGAGTTGACGATCCTTCGTCAGGCCGCCGGCACGCTGCGCACGTTCGGGCCGAACGCGATCGAGAACTACATCATCTCGAAGTGCGAGTCGGTGTCGGACGTGCTCGAAGTCGCCGTGTTGTTCCGCGAGGTCGGCCTGCTCCGTTCGACCTCGACCTCGACCTCGACGTCGGTGTCGCCCACTCAACTGGCCATCGGGATCGTGCCGCTGTTCGAGACGATCGCCGACCTGCAAGGTGCTGCCGCGGTCGTCGACGCATTGTGGTCGCATCCGCTGTACGCCGAATGGCTCGACCACCGACACCGACTCCAGGAGGTGATGCTGGGCTACTCCGACAGCAACAAGGACGGCGGCTACATGTCGTCGAACTGGGCGCTGTATCGATGCCAGGAGGATCTCGTCGAGGTCGCCCAACGCCACCGCGTGAAGTTGCGCCTCTTCCACGGTCGCGGTGGCACGGTTGGTCGTGGCGGCGGTTCGAGCTATCACGCGATCATCGCCCAGCCATCGGGCAGCGTGCAGGTGGGGCTGCGGATGACCGAGCAGGGCGAGATGATCAGCGCCAAGTTCGCGGATCCGGAACGCGCCCGGCAGAACCTCGAGGCGTTGGTCGCGGCATCGATCGAGTCGACCGTCTTACGCGGCTGGCAGACCGACCACGTGGACCCGAGGTTCATGCGCATCGCCGACGAGTTGTCGGTGGCCTCGCAGACTGCGTATCGAGGTCTGGTGTACGAAACACCCGGCTTCGTCGAGTGGTTCCGGGCGATCACGCCCGTCGTCGAGCTGTCGACGATGAACATCGGCTCTCGCCCTGCATCGCGCACCAACTCCGGGCGGATCGAAGACCTTCGGGCGATTCCGTGGGTGTTCAGCTGGAGCCAGTGCCGGCTGATGCTGCCGGGATGGTTCGGAGTCGGCACCGCGGTGACGGATTGGGTGGGCGGCGACGATCAGCGCGTCACCGAACTGCGTGAGATGCACGAGCAGTGGCCGTGGTTCCGAACCGTCGTGTCGAACATGGCGCAGGTGTTGGCCAAGACCGACCTCGCGATCGCGGCGCGCTACCAGACGTTGGCAGCCGACGTCCCCGGAGCCGAGCAGTTCTTCGACATGGTCGCGGCGGAGCACGTGAAGGTGGTGTGGACCGCGAAGGTGGTGTCGGGACACGACGACTTGCTCTACGACAACCCGGCGCTGGCACGCGGCGTGCGCTACCGCATCCCCTACATCGCACCGCTGAACCACATGCAGGTCGCGCTGTTGCGCAGGTGGCGTGGCGGCGACCAGACCGAACTGATCCAGCGCGGCATCCACCTGGCCATCAACGGCGTCGCCACCGGCCTCCGCAACAGCGGCTGAATCCGGGGCCCGAGTCGGTAGCCCCCGCCTGTGGAGTGTCTGGCGCCCACCCGGGTGCCTCGAACAACTCCACAAGGCCGCTGCTAGCCGAGCCAAGCGAGGGCGCCTCGTGCTGCTGCCACTGCGGTGCTGAACGACGCTTGCAGCAGGTAGCCGCCGGTCGGGGCGTCCCAATCGAGCATCTCACCGGCGACGAAGGTGCCCGGCAGGTGACGCAGCATGAATCGCTCGTCGACCTCGTCCAAGACGATGCCGCCGGCGCTCGAGATCGCTCGGTCGATCGGCATGGTCGAATCGATCGTCAGCGGGACGGCCTTGACCAAGCCGGCCAACTCGGCCGGGTCGGTCGGCACATGGTTGTCGCACACCTCACGCAGCAGCGAGATCGCGACCGGTGTCAGCCCGATGGTGTGCTTTAGCAACGATGCGATCGAATCCTTCGGCCGACCGTGAGCCAGCCGCTCGCCGACCTGGACGATCGTCAGGTCGGGCTGCAGGTCGATGATCATCGGGCAGCGGCCACGACGATCGATCTCGTCTCGTATTGCGGCTGATTGGATGTACACCGGCCCGCCCTCGATCCCGTGACGTGTGATCATGGCGTCGCCACGCACGCGGCTGTCGCCCACCACGATCGCGATGTTCTTCAGCGGCGCCAGAGCGAACCGATCGGCGAAGTGCGCAGTCCAGGCGATCTTCATGCCGCAGTTGGCCGGGCGAAGATCGTTCACCCGAACGCCCGCGGCGCGCAGCACCGGCACCCATCCGCCGTCGGAGCCCACCCGCGGCCAACTCGCGCCCCCGAGCGCCAGCACGGTGATGTCGCCGGCCGCCTCGGCGATGCGGTGATCGGGGGTGGCAAAGCGCAGTCGTCGTCCATCGACCGAGCCGTTGGCCGTCGTGACCCAGCCGAGCCAGCGACGACGGACTTCGATCGAAACGCCGAGTTCGGCAAGGCGGGCGAGCCATGCACGCAGCAGTGGTGTGGCGCGCCACGATTCGAGGAACACGTGCCCGGTCGACCCGACGAAGGATGGTTCGCCCAGGGCCGTGCACCACGCCCGCAGCTCGACCGGGCCGAAGGTGTGGATGGCCGCGGCAAGGCGGTCGCCACCCGTGCTGTACCGGGTGAGCAACCGTTCGATCGCTTCGCTGTGGGTGATGTTCAGCCCGCTCCGCCCGGCGAGCAGGAGTTTGCGCCCGACCGAGGGCATGTGCTCGTAGACTGTCACGGCGACGCCGTTGGCGGCGAGCACCTCGGCGGCCATCAGCCCGGCCGGGCCCCCTCCCACGACCGTCGCCGATCGCGTCACGGCCACGGTGTCAGACGGGCCAGGGCCAGGGTGACGGCCAGGGCCACCGCCGCCCAGCTGAGGGCGCGGAGCGCGCCTTCGAGGGGAGCCAGCAGGGTGGCCCGATCGATGTCGGCAACGTTGTCGTCGCTGTCCACGATCGTGCCGCGCACGTCGTTGGTCTTGCGTCGCAGCCTGCGCGCCGGTGTGGAGAGGCGGCGTTGCGCCGTGCTGAGGAAGTACGCGAACACCGCTGCGCCGACGGCGGCGATGTCGAGCCGCTCGTGTTGGGCGTAGTAACCGGTGAGCACCGGGAACGCGCCCCAGCTGGCGGCGAAGATGTGGTCGGTGTGCAGGCGTCCGCCGAGCAGTTCGAGGTTGTACCCGACGGCCAGCGCAACGCCGACGACGATGAAGACGATCAGCGGCAGGCCGATGTCGGTCACGCCGACGATGCCGACCGCCGCCGCGCCGCCGATGCCGATGATTGCCGCGGCGACGAGGACCGACGAGCGGATCGACGTCGCCAGCGGCCGGCCGTGCAGTTCGTCGAGCGCGTGTGCCCCGATCCCCACGGCGAGGAAGAACGCAGCCACGGTGGCGATCAACCGGCCGGCATCGACCGGGCCGACCAGGCATGCTCCGATGACCGCGTACGAGAGGTGCCAGGCGGTGTACGGCGGATGCAACAGGGTCCACCAGTCGCCCACTGCCCGTCGCGAGGCGAGCCTCGGCCGGGCATAGAACGCCGGGGCGAGCTGGCCGAGCTGTTCGACCGGCTTGTCGGGCGCGCTCATCGGGCGCGTCGGCCCCACATGATCAGGCCGCCGCCCAGGCTCATGGTGCGAGTCCCGACGTCGTCGATGCCTGCGGTCTCCCACGCGGCGACCGTCCAGTCGACGGGGTACTCGCGATAGTGCGTCGAGATGCTCGGCCCGAGAAACCGGCCGACGTGGTACCAGGCCCGCCCGCCGGTGATCCACCCGGCGATAGGGAGCACGATCCGCGTGTAGCACCACCATGCGCCTCGCCACCACGGTGCGGTCGGGACGGCGAACTCGAGGCTGGCGATCGGTCCGCCGGGCTTCACGACTCGCGCCAGTTCGGCGAGCGTGGCCGCCGGGTCCGCCACGTATCGAAGGAGATAGGTGAAGGTCAACGCGTCGAAGCACGCATCAGGAAACGGCAACTGCTCACCCCGACCGAGAGTCAACCCGATGCGGCCTTGCAAGCCCGCCACGGCAACGCTGCTGACGCCCTGTCGCAGCATGTTCTCGTTGAGATCGAGACCGACGATGTAGGCACCGGTCGCCTCGGCAAGGGCGCGGCTGACTCGGGCGGGTCCGCAGGCCACGTCGAGCACGAGGTGCGCATCGCCGGTCAGGTGCTCGACCATGGCGTCTCGCCAGCGACGGTTTTGCCCCATCGACAGCACTTCGGCGAGCCGGTCGTAGCGAACGGCCAATGGGGCGAACAAGCGCCGGGCGAACACGTTGGGTTGAGTTCGGGATCGGGTGACGTCCATCGAGTCGCTCCAATCAGCGCCGGTGCCCATGAGGTGTCATTGTGATGGGCGTGTCGTTGTCGAGAGCAGGTTACGACGTGATCGTCGTCGGAGCTGGTCCGGCCGGCAGTCTCGCAGCCTTCGTGCTCGCCAACGCCGGTGTTCGTGTCGCCCTCGTCGACAAGGCAGGCCTCGGTCGCGACAAGGCGTGCGGTGATCTCGTCGGACCGCGCGGGGTGCGCCTGCTCGACGATCTCGGCCTCGGCCTGCCGGGGGCGCGGACCGCCGGCGACATGATCGTCGCCGGCCCGACGGGTCGCCGCATCCTGCTTCCGGCCCGGGCCGGGAGGTCGTATCCGGGTCATGCCGTGGTCGTCCCCCGGGCGCGGTTCGACGCTCACCTTCGTGCTTCGGCGCTCGACGCCGGAGCTGACGACATCTCCGCCCGCCTTGTCTCGGTGGCTGACGGGCGCGTCGTGCTCGACCGCGGGCCTGCGATCGGGGCCGATTTCGTCATCGGTGCGGACGGCGCGACCAGCACCACCGCGGCAAGCGCCGGACTGGTCGATCCGTCTCGGGTGCTGTGGGGCTTCGCGCTGCGCGGCTATTTGGCGACCGATGTCGCCCTGCCGGTCATTGCCCTCTGGAACGATCGGCCGCGAAGCGGCTTCCCGGGCTATGGGTGGGTGTTCCCGGGCCCGGAGGGCGCCAACCTGGGGCTCGGCCTTGGTCTGGGTAGCAGTCGCCGCGACGCACACCGGGCCCAACGCCAACTCGATGCGTTCCGGATCCACCTCCATCGCATCGGGCTGCTCGAGGTCGACGATGCTCCGGTTCGGGTGCTTGGTGGATGGCTGAAGATGGGCATCGTCGGCACGCGCCCGGCCGGTGGCAATGTGCTGCTGGTCGGCGACGCCGCTGGACTGGTGAACCCGCTGCAGGGCGAGGGGATTGCGCAGGCCCTCGCCAGCGGCCAGGCTGCCGCCGTTGCCGTGATCAGCCGACCCGGCGATGCAGCGAATTCCTATCGACGCTGGGTTGCCGAAACCTTCGGACCATTTGCGTCGGTGACCTCACCGATCCACGCGGCGATCGTCGGTCACCCTCGACGGATCGCGGCGCTCGCCGGCGTGTTCACTGCGCCGTTGCTCGGCCCGTCGATCGCGTCGACGTGGGCGATCTATTGGAACGACCTCATGGGCGGGTCGTCGAGGTCCGGAGCTGCTGCGGCCGCCGGGGTCGTGCAGCACCTCGGGCGGATCATGACCATGCCGTCGCGGGTGCGTCGTTCGCTCGGCCGCGATCTCGGCGATGATGACACCCGGCACGGCGGATCGTGACTCGCACGGTGGTAGAACTTCGCTCATGTCGATCCTCACCGAGCCAATCCACACCCTTCACGGCGACGAGACCTCGCTTGCCGCATTCGCCGGCAAGGCGATCCTGGCCGTCAACGTCGCCTCCAAGTGCGGGCTGACGCCGCAGTACACCGGCCTCGAAGCCCTCCAGAAGCAGTACTCCGATCAGGGTTTCACCGTCGTGGGCTTTCCGTGCAACCAGTTCGGTGGCCAGGAGCCCGGGTCTGCCGACGAGATCGAGACCTTCTGCTCGACGGCTTACGGCGTGACCTTCCCGATGATGGAGAAGATCGACGTCAACGGCGACGAGCGTCACCCGATCTACGCGGTGCTCACCGAAGTGGCCGACTCCGAGGGCCACTCCGGTGACATCCGCTGGAACTTCGAGAAGTTCCTGATCGCTCCTGACGGCTCGGTCACCCGCTTCAGCCCCATGGTGACGCCCGAGGATCCGGCTCTCGTCGGCGCCATCGAGGCCAGCCTGCCCGGCTGACCCACTCGCCACACTGAATCCGTCAGGCGACTTTCCCGGCCTCCGCGCTAGCCGATCTCGTAGCCGTCGTCGAGCATGTGGCAGACATGGCGAATCGCATGGCTGACCTCGACCAAGCGTTCCGTGACCGGGCCGTTGTCCGATGTCACGGAGTCGCGCCACAACTGGTCGATCTCGAGTTGGAGCTGTGCTGTCGCCTCAGCGGCCCTCACCAGAGGTCCGTCGTAGCTCGTGCCGTCGCTGTGCATGTCGTTCCTCACTTCCGCTCCGCTCGTGGGTGCGGGGTCGCCGAGGTCCGGGGCAACACCGTTACGTGATGGCGTCTCGTCCGACGTCGCTCCGCACGCTACACCTTGGTGAGCGGTTCGACCAGGGAGAACGTCGGGCGAATCAGCCGGCGGATTTGACCGGTGACGTCGGAGCATTGCGCATCGCCGCGTGTGCGCCGGCGATCGCATGGCGCACGACGTCTTCCACATGGTCGACGTCGAGGCCCAATGCCTCACCGATGTGCACCGACCAGATCTCGCCGCGGATGTTGTTCTCGAAGTCGAGCTCACTGCGCAGATCGGAGCGCGCCGCCTGCCGGTTCTGGCTGATCATCACGAACGTCGACAAGAAGATGGCTTCGAGTGACACGATCATCGTCAGCAGTCCGAACGGGAACTTGTCGAATTCGTGGTCGAACCCGGCGAGACCGACGTTCAACGCGATCCACACGCCGAACCAGATGACGTGGATGTAGACGAACCGCATCGAGCCGGCAACCGACGTGATGCTGTCCGCGGTGTGGTCCTGCACTCGCCGCATCAGCCCGAACAGATCTCGCCTCGATGGCGTGGAGAAGTGTTCGGGGTTCCACACCTGGCCGTCCTCGACACCATCGGCTCGGTCGATGACCCTGCAAGCGGCGCATGTCAACTGGTGCAACGGCGGCTGCTGTTCCGCTGGTTGCTGATTCGATTCTGGTGATCCGGTCTCGCTGCTCATGCCGCGAAGAGTACGTCGTGCAGGGTGTCACGAGCGCGTGGTGACCAGGGCGCAGATCGGCGACAGATGCACGGTTGCCTGCAGGCACCGCTCGGTCACCGAGACGCTCGGTGGCGGCAGGTCGGCGCCGATGATCACCGACGTGGTGAGGTTGCGACCGACGATCGCCGCCGTTCACCGCGTGAAGCGATGTCCGAGGAAGGCCGGCGTTGAGTGCGA
>JAYVOI010000382.1:0-2877 GCA_043758005.1 Ilumatobacteraceae bacterium | reverse complement strand
TCGGGGCGCACCGCGTGGAGGTAGTCGACGCGTCCGTCGAGCAGCCAGTCGACGACTCGGTCTCCGACCACGGCTGCGACAGCACATGCAACCAGTGGCTGCAGGCCTCGGCGTTTGGTGAGCTGGACAGCAAACAGGATGCCGGCGACCGGAGTACCGACGATGGCGCTGAACCCGCCGGCAACAGATGCCATCAGCAGCACCTGGCGCTCGTCGTGGCGCAGCTTCAACAGCCGTGCGCCCGTATCGGTGATCGACGCGGACATCTGCACGGCAGCGCCCTCGCGGCCGACCGATGCACCGCAGAGATGCCCGGCGACCGCACAGGCGAAGACCAGCGGGGTCATCCGCGCCGGCACGCCGGCATGCAGGGCCCGGGCCTCGCGAATGGCCAGCCGGGTGCCACGTGCCGCGGTGCCGGCCAGGTACGTGTAGACGACGCCGATCGCCAGGCCCATCAGCGGGAGGAGCCACAACAGCCACCCATGATCGACGCGGGTGCGGGTGGCCCACGTCAGCGCCTCCAGGAAGGCGTATGCGGCGACGCCGGCCAATCCGCCGCTGACTGCTGCGAGCGCCAGCAGCCGGGCGAGACGGGTCACCGAATCACCATATTCGGCGGGCCTATGACTTCAATGCAGCACCCCATCCGTAGAATGGTCTCATCATGACTGCGTCGAACGAGATCGCCACGAACCAGCGTGTCTCGCTCGACCTCGACTCGTTGAATCCCGACCAACTCGATGCCGTCGTGCATCGTGGCGGCCCGCTGCTGGTCGTGGCGGGCGCCGGTTCCGGCAAGACCAGGGTGCTCACCCATCGCATCGCCCACCTGATCGACGAGGGCATGCCGCCGTCCGCGATCCTGGCCATCACGTTCACCAACAAGGCTGCCGAAGAGATGCGCCACCGCGTCGCCAGCCTGGTCGGCCCGGTCACCAGGGCGATGTGGGTCTGCACGTTCCACTCCGCGTGTGTTCGCATCCTGCGGGCCCACGGCGACCGGCTCGGCTACCCGCGCACGTTCAGCATCTACGACCAAGCCGACTCGCAGCGCCTGACCGGGTACGTCGTGCGCGACCTCAACCTCGATGCCAAGCGGTTCCCGCCACGCGCCGCGCACGGCCAGATCAGCCTGTGGAAGAACGAGTTGATCACGCCGGAACAGGCGGTCGAGCGGGCAGCCAACATCTTCGAGCGCAAGCACGCAGACATCTACACCGACTACCAAGCGCGCCTGCTGAAGGCCGGGGCGATGGATTTCGACGACCTGCTGATGAAGACGGTCGAGCTCTTCCGTTCCCACCCCGATGTGCTGGCGCACTACCAACAGCGCTTCCAGCACGTGTTGATCGACGAGTACCAAGACACCAACATGGCGCAGAACGAGCTGGCGCTGGCGCTGGCCGCCGAGCATCAGCAGATCACGATCGTCGGCGATCACGACCAGAGCGTGTACCGCTTCCGCGGCGCCGACCTGCGCAACATCGGGCAGTTCGAGGAGGCGTTCGACAACGTCACCACGATCGTGCTCGACCAGAACTACCGCAGCACACAGGCCATTCTCGATGCCGCCAACGCCGTCATCACCAACAACCCCGACCGCAAAGACAAGCAGTTGTGGAGCGAGCTGGGCACCGGCGAACGGATCACGCGGTATCACGCCGAAGACGAGGGCGATGAAGCGACGTGGGTGGCGCGCACGATGCAGACGCTGCAGGGCGATGCCTCGTTCATGTGGAAAGAGATGGCCACCTTCTACCGAACCAACGCGCAGAGCCGGGTCATCGAAGAGTCGCTGATGCGCTTCGGCATCCCCTACAAGGTGGTCGGCGGTACGCGCTTCTACGATCGGCGCGAGATCAAGGATGCGATGGCGTATCTACGCGCTGTCGCCAACCCGGCCGACGAAGTCAGCGTCAAGCGGGTGCTCGGCGTACCCAAGCGTGGTGTCGGCGAGTCGAGTGTCGCCAAGCTCGACGCATTGGCAGCCCGCACCGGTGTCAACTTCGTCGAAGCGATGCGTCACGCCAACGATGCGGGTCTCACCGGCTCGGCAGCGCGTGGAGTCGAATCGTTCGTCCGGTTGCTCGACGATCTCGCGCTGCGGCTCGACGATGCCCCCGGCGATCTCTTGCAGGCGGCGTTGACCGACAGCGGATACCTCGCCGAGCTCGAAGCCGAAGGTTCTGTCGAAGCCGCAGGCCGGCTCGAGAACCTCGGCGAGCTGGTCGGCTCCGCTCGCGAGTTCACCCGGCTCGACGAGTTTCTCGAACAGGTCGCGCTGGTCGCCGACACCGACGATCTCGACGACGACAACCGTGTCGTGCTCATGACCCTGCACTCGGCGAAGGGTTTGGAGTTTCCCGCGGTGTTCATTGTGGGTATGGAAGAAGGTGTGTTTCCCCACAGCAGGGCTCTCACCGAGCCGACCGAGCTCGAAGAGGAGCGGCGCCTGGCGTATGTCGGCATCACCCGCGCCCAGCAGCGGCTGTTCCTGGCGCACGCCTGGAGCCGGCAGTTGTTCGGAAGCACCAAGTACAACCCACCGTCGCGATTCATCGACGAGATCCCGGCTGAACTGATCGATCAGATCGGCGCAGTCAGTGGGCGCACTACATACGGTCGTCAGAGCTATCGGGCGCGCGACGAGTGGGCCGATCCGCCGCCGTACCGGCGCGTCGATCGCGACGACAACGGAGACGCCGATCGACACCGCGAACGCGTCGTCGAGGCCGCCCTCATCGCCGGTCAGCGAAACAAGCAGCCGTCACCATCGAACTCGCAGTTGATCGGGTTGCGACTCGGCGACGATGTCGAGCATCCAGCCTTCGGCGAGGGAGTGATCATCGACATCCGCGGCCAAGACGACAAGGC
>JAYVOI010000381.1:0-15164 GCA_043758005.1 Ilumatobacteraceae bacterium | reverse complement strand
ACTTCCAGATCCCCCCGATCCATCATGAGTGGAACGCCGACACCGCACCAAGGATCGGCAGCGGCTATCCCGGCATCCAGCCTCGGCCGGATTGGTATCAAGCGCTCGCCGGCGGCATTCCTGGCATCCATCACCCGCCCGCGCCGACATGACCGAACCACGAGTCGCTCGCTCACCCGGTATCACGTACCAGGAACTGCTCGACGCCGACACGCACCCGGTACCCGACGTGCTGCGGCTCGAGTCCACTCGCGCGCTCGGCAGCACCGACATCCCGATCGAGCGGTACACGAGCCACGACTGGCACCGCGCCGAGGTCGAGCGGCTATGGATGCGGGTGTGGCAGTTCGCGTGTCGCGAGGAACACATTCCGGAGCCCGGCGACTACGTCGTCTACGACATAGCCAACCTCTCGTTCATCGTGATCAGGACCGACAGCCGAGAGATCAAGGCCTATCCGAACGCCTGCTTGCATCGTGGCCGGAAGTTGAAGGACTACGACGGGCACTGCTCGGAGATGCGGTGCCCGTTTCACGGTTTCGCCTGGGACCTCGACGGCGGGCTGGCCAGCCTGCCGGCCGAGTGGGACTTTCCCCACGTGCAGGAGCGTCGTGACGAGTTCCACCTCCCCCAGTGCCGGGTCGGAACCTGGGCCGGGTTCGTCTTCATCAATCCGGATCCGGCGGCACTCCCCCTCGCCGACTTCATCGGCGACCTGGCCGAGCACTTCGACATCTGGGATCTCGAGAATCGGTACGTCGAGGCACACGTGACGAAGGTGATCGAAGCCAACTGGAAGATCACGCAGGAGGCGTTCTGTGAAGCGTTCCACGTCGGCGGCACGCACCCCCAGATCCTGCCGTCGCTGGGTGACACGAACTCCCAGGTCGACGTGTGGGACACCTTCGCACGCGTGATCACACCCGGTGGAACACCGAGCCCGCTGCTCGACTGGCAACCCACCGAGGAGGAGGTGCTGCGTTCGATGCTCGACGTGCGCGTCGACGAGACACCACCGATTCGACTGTCCGAGGGCCAGACAGCGCGTGCCGCCGCTGCAGAAGCGATTCGCGATCGGTGGCGATCCGTGGTGGGCGACGCGGTCGACAAGATGAGCGACGCCGAGATGACGGACAGCATCGACTACTCGCTGTTTCCCAACTTCCACCCGTGGGGTGCCCTCAACCGCATCGTCTACCGGTTCCGCCCGAATGGCAACGATCACCGCAGTGCGATCATGGAGGTGCTCTTCCTTGCGCCGTACTCCGGAGACCGACCGCCCCCGGCCAAGGTCCACGCCCTCAGTGCCGCCGAGCCCTGGACGGCGGCGCCCGAGCTCGGCATGTTGGCCAAGGTCTTCGATCAGGACACGTTCAACATGGCCAAGGTGCAACTGGGCCTCGAGGCCACGTTCAAACCGGGCATCACCCTTGCCAACTACCAGGAGTCGAAGATCCGCTGGCTGCACGACCTGCTGGGCGAATGGGTCGCGGGGAGCCGGCCGTGAGGGGTGTCGTCCATCCGTTCACGAAAGCGCTGTACGAGCCGGACGACGACGGCAACATCCGCGTCACACAGGCGAGCCTCGCCGGGGTCTTCAGCCGCGATGGGCGGTGGATCTCGGGCGAACTGCGAGAGTGCGACCCGCAACTGTGCGGCTGGGTCGCCGGCCCTCACATGCCCAGTCAACGAATCCGCACCGATCCCGACTGACGGTACTCACGTGACCAACGGTCGGATCAGCGTTCCTTCGAGCAGCGCCTTGACGCCATCGATCGCAATGCGGTGTTGATCGATGTCGTCCGAGACAGCGTCGGTCAGTCCGACCAGCAACGTGAACACGACGGCACGGACCTGATCGCGATTCGAGGGATCGATCTCGCCGGTCTCCAGTCCGACGTCGATGATGCTGTCGAAGAACGCTGATCGCGCCCCGTCGGACTGTTCCAGGGCCTTCCTCAACTCCGGGCTCCGGCGCATGTCGACGCGCAGAGCGCCGAGGAACTGGGCGAGCGAGGGATCCTCTTTGTTCATCTCGTGCGAAGCCTCGAGCACCGCTTCGATCCGGCCTCGGAATGTGGGCAGTCCGATGATGGCCGCAGAAAGTCGGCCGTACACCTGGCCGGCAGCGTCCTCGTGCACGGCGACGCACAGCTCCAGCTTCGAGGCGAAGTAGTGGTAGATCGCGCCAGCCGTGAGACCGGCCTCGGCCCCGAGGTTGCGGTTGGTCGCCGCCTCATAGCCACGCGCGGCCATCGCCAAGCGAGCCACGTCGAGAATGCGGCGCCGGGTCTCGGCCGAGTCGGTGGATGGTGGCCGACCGAGTCGCGGCTTGACGGTCTTGGTCTTGGCCATGACACAAGTATGACGTGATTGCCCGCCGATGATATAATTGAACAATCGATCAATTAGTTTCTTTGGACATGCCAGCACCGACCCTCTCCCACTTCCGCGACGAGGCCCAGCAGTGGCTCGAGGATCACGTCCCCGCTCGCGTCACGTACGAGAACGATGGCGAGCGAGTGTGGGGGGAGGGACGATTCAACGTAGCGGTCTTCCACTCGCTGAGCTTCGACGAGGAACGCGACCTGGTCGAACGAGTGAAGCGCTGGACGATGCTGAAGGCGTCGCAGGGCTACCACGCCATCACTGCCCCATGTCGCTACGGCGGATTGGGCCTCGGCCGCGAGTACGCGCCCGAGTTCGCCAAACTCGAGGCGAACTTCGAGACCCCGATCGGCCACGAGCTCCACAGCGTGACGACCCGCTTGGTGGCGCCAACCATCCAGATCCACGGGAGCGACGAGCAGCAGGCGTCGCTCGTCGCCAGGTTCCTCGCCGCCCGAGAGCTCTGCTGCCAGTTGTTCTCCGAGCCGAACGCCGGCTCCGACCTGGCGTCGCTGGCCTGTCGCGCAGTACGCGACGGAGACGACTGGATCGTGAACGGCCAGAAGGTGTGGAGCTCCGGGGCGCAGTTCGCGGAGTGGGGCGAGCTCATCGCCCGTCACGATCCCGACGTCGTCAAGCACCGGGGCCTGACCGCCTTCATGATCCCGCTCGACCTGCCGGGGATCGAAATCCGACCGATCAGGCAGATGAGCGGGGGAACGTCGTTCAACGAGGTGTTCTTGAACGACGTGCGTGTGCCCGATTCGATGCGACTCGGCGAGGTCGGCGCCGGCTGGAACGTCGGCCTCACCACCCTCGGCTTCGAACGCGACCACTCCGACACCGGCGCAAGCCGCGTTGGTGGCTCGTGGAACCAGTTGCTCGGCACCGCCCGCCTCATGGGTTCGACGGCCGACCCCGTGACCCGCCAGCAGTTGATGCGCGTCTACACCCACCATCGGCTCGAAGGGTTCGTCAACAGGCGCGCAGCAGACGTTCGACGCTCCGGTGCGCCGGCCGGCCCGGAAGGCTCGCTCGGCAAGCTGCTGTGGACCGAAGGCATGAATCTGATGTCCGACGTGGTCTCGGGAATCGTCGGACCCCACCTCGTTGCCGATACCGGTGCCTGTGGGACGTACGAGTGGGGCGAGCACGTGCTCGGAGCTCCCGGCTACCGGATTGCCGGAGGGTCGGACGAGACCCAGCGAAACATCATCGGCGAGCGGGTGCTCGGCTTGCCCGGCGAACCGCGAACCGACAAGGACGTTCCATGGAAGGACGTCCGGAAGTAGTCGGGGTTCAGTCGATCAGTTCGACCGACCGCAGATCGAGCACGGCCGTGAAGTGACGTTCGGCGAGCGTTCCGATGAGTTCGCGCCCGCGGTCGTTGGCCAGATCCATCGTGCCTCCCGTCAACACGGGCACCGCGGTGTTGACGAGGTGCGACAGCCGGTAGTCGGTCCACAACTCGTCGAACGTGTAGTCGGTCACACCGAGGTCGACGATCCGGTCGTGATACAGGTGCACGAGCCGCTCCTCGTGCTCGCGGCGATCCCCGATCGGCAGGCTGCCGCCCAGCAAGTACGCAACGTCGTACGCACCCGGACCGCGACCGATCCCCTGCCAGTCGATGACCACGATCGGCGCGTCGTCGGGCGTCGTGCCGAAAAACAGGTTGTCGCACCGGAAGTCTTGATGCAGCAGGGTCCACGGTCGCTCACCAAGGGCACACATCAGGCTCCAGTAGTGATCCCTGATCTGCTCGCCGGCTGCGATCGCGCCGTCGGGCAGGCGGTCGGCAAACCGTGCCGAGAACGCGCCCCACAACGCGGGCCAGGCGCCGGCGAACGTCTGGATGCGCTCGTGCACGACGCTGGGCACCCAATCGATGTCGTCGACGCGACGCCAGAACCCGCTGTGCAGGTCGGCCAGCGCCATGGTTGCGACCTCGGCCTGGGCCACCGACAGACCGTCGAGTTGATCCGCAGCCGTCCACTGGCTGAGATCCTCGAGCACGACCACGAAGTCGCTTGTGGAGGGGTCGATCTCGGCGTGGTAGCACTCGGGCACGCGCATTGACGTCCGCCCGGCGAGCTCGTTGTAGAAGCGCACCTCGGCCTCGTACATGCCGAGCGCGATCCCCTGGGCGCGATTCGCCTCGTACGGGGACGTGAGCTTGACGATCACCGACGATGGCGCGCCAGGCTCGGCGAGGTCGTAGGTGAGGGCAGCGCATGTCAGCTCGCCCATGATCCCCACCCCGACCCCGATGGGTGAGGTGTCGACGGCGACGACTGTCGACAGTTCGATCGCCTTCGCCTCGCGCAGCACCTCTGTCAGCCAGCTTCCTGTGATATCGGCGGTGTTCCTCGGAATCACGTGCACTCCCCCTTGGCAATCCTCTGTGCGAACCCCCCAATTGCGGTCGCAACACGCACTGATGATAGCATAATTAATCAAATGGTCAATTGATCGGGGGCCGAACGTGCAGGATCTTCGGGGCAAGGTGGCGGTCGTGACAGGAGCCGCCAGCGGCATCGGCCGGGCGACGGCGCTCCGTCTTGCGACTGCGGGAATGCGGATCGCGATGGCCGACATCGACGCCGAGTCGTTGCGCGAGGCGGCCGAGCAGTTGACTGCCGACGGCCACGATGTGCTGGCGGTCCCCACCGATGTCAGCTCACGCACGGCGATCGAATCGCTGCGCGACGCCGCGCTCGACGCGTTCGGGGCGGTGCACGTCGTGCACAACAATGCCGGAGTCGTGGCATCCGGGGCAGTCGAGGACATCTCGCTCGATCTCTGGCACTGGGTGCTCGACGTCGACCTGTGGAGTGTGATCCACGGCGTGCGGGCCTTCACTCCCCTCTTGAAGGCTCAGGGAGAAGGCCACATCGTCAACACCGCGTCGAGACTGGATCGGTGGATGTGTTTCTGACTACGGACCGCCTGCTGCTGCGCCGCTTCACCATGGACGATGTCGACGATCTGCTGGCCCTCGACAGCGATCCCGACGTCCGGATATTCATCGAGGACGGCGCGCCGGTCACCCGCGAGGCAGCGGTCGAGACGATCGAGTGGTGGCTCTCCCACTATGAGCCGCACGACATCTACGGCTTCTGGGCAGCGATCGAGCGCGAGACCGGCGCCTTCCTCGGCTGGTTCCACTTCCGTCCGCACGAAGGCAGTCCACGAGACGAGCCGGAGCTCGGCTACCGGCTCGTTGCCAGTTCGTGGGGCAAGGGCTACGCGACCGAGGGTTCGCGTGCCTTGATCGACATGGGCTTCGCGTCGGACAAGGTGCAGCGAGTCGTCGCCGAGACGATGTCGGTCAACGGTGCCTCGCGGCGAGTGATGGAGAAGTCCGGACTGAGTCTGGTGCGAACCTTTCACGCCGATTGGCCGGTCCGGATTCCCGGCGATGAGGAAGGCGAGGTCGAATACGCCATCACTCGTGCCGAGTGGCAGGCCGACCAGGCCGACCAACCGCGCACTCGGCACTCCGGTGCTGCGGTGGCAGTCCTCTTCTTCGTCAACGGTGCGACGTTCTCGAACTGGCTGCCGCGGATCCCAGAGATCCGTGATCACCTCGGCCTCGGCAATGCCGGCCTCGGCGCGACGTTGCTCGGTGGCGGTCTCGGTGGAATCATCGGGGCACTGGTGGTCGGCAAGGTGATGGACCGGCTCGGCAGCCGTCGCGTGCTGACCATTGCGGCCACAGCGCTTTCGGTGGGCATGCCCCTGATCGCGTTCGCCCCGTCGGCCGTGTTGCTGCTCGTGCTGCTGACCAGCCTGGGCGTGCTCGACGTGTGCAACGACGTGGCGATGAATGCTCAGGGAGTGATCGTGCAGCAGCGGATCGGCCGCTCGATCATGAATCGGCTGCATGCCATGTGGAGCCTCGGGTTCACCGGTGGAGCACTGGTCGGTTCGGCGGCCTCAGCGGCCGGCGCCAGCGTGCGCGGCCAACTGCTGATCGTCGGAGCCATTTTGTTCGTCACGGTTTCGGTCGTGCGGCACTGGCTGATCCCCGTCGACCCACCGCCCAACGCGGCCGCACGCGGTGACGAATCAACGGCTGGTCCGCGAAAGCGGTTCACCGCGGTCACCGTCCTCATGGGCTTCGCCGCACTCGGCGCGGTTGGGTTGGAGGTCATGCCGAATGACTGGTCGGCGGTGCTGATGCGCGACGTGTTCGACTTCGGCCGAGCCAGCGGTTTCGGAACGATGGCCTGTGCCGGCGCGATGTTGATCGGGCGCCTCGGCGGCGACCACGTGCTCGACCGCATCGGCGAGCGGCGGCTGTTCACCTGGGCGGTCACCCTGGTGGGGATCGGTGCGCTCGCCACGGTGACAGCGCCCGTCGGTGCAGTGGCGCTGGCCGGGCTTGTCGTGTGGGGTCTCGGCCTGTCGGTGGTCTTCCCGCAGCTCTACGCCACGGCCGCCCGCCTGCCCGGCGTGTCCGCCGGCACCGGTCTCGGTTCGATGCTGCTCGGCCAACGCCTCGGCGCCATGCTCACCGCCGTCAGCGTGGGCGCGATCGCCGAATGGCAAGATCTCCGGGTGGCGTTTGCCGTGGTCGGCGGCATCGCCTTCGCCGTCTTGTTGTTCACCTCGCGCCGCATGATGGGCGGCCAGCACCTGAGCTCGATCGGGCGCGATTTCGGTACCAGGGGTGCTCACACCGCACCCGACCAGCCTCGTCGGGTTCGATTTCGGTACTGCTCGTACCGGAACCGCGCCCACAATCGGGCCACGGTAGGGCCGTACGATGGCCGGTGAACAGACACCGTTGGAGCAACGCGGTCCTGAGAGAGGTTCCAATGAACATCGATGACGATTTGATCGAGCGCATCAACGCCCTCGTCGACGAGGAGCACCATCTCGAGCACAGAGCAGCGCCCGGCTCGCCGCTGAGCGAGGCCGACGAGGCCCACCTCCGCGGGATCGAGGTGCGCCTCGATCAGTGCTGGGATCTGCTGCGCCAACGTCGAGCACGTCGCGAGGCCGGGCTCGACGCCGGCTTCAGCGGTGTGCGTCCACCCAATGTTGTCGAGGGCTATCAGCAGTAACGTCGGCACATGAGCGAACACGTGCACGGTCAGGCGGTTCTCGACGACGTCATTCCACTGGGCCGGGCGCTGCGGGGCGCGATCCCCGACGTGTACAAGGGCTACGCCGCGTTGAGTTCGGCGGCAATGGCACCCGGTGTGCTCGACGCCAAGACGAAGGAACTGATCGCCCTCGGCATCGCCGTCGCCATCCGCTGCGACGGGTGCATCGCCGCCCATGCCCGAGGCGCGGCAAAGGCCGGGGCCTCGCGCGAGGAAGCTGCCGAAGCGCTCGGTGTCGCAATCCTGCTCAGCGGCGGACCCGGCACCGTCTACGGGCCCCGCGCATTCGACGCGTTCTGCGAGTTCGCCGACGCCCGCCCTGCCGCCACACCCGACCAGCCAGCGTAGACGTCTGAACGATGGACATCATCGAGGCCATCGATGATGATGTCGGCGCCTTCGGTGATAGCGCCCCGAACGACCCAAACCCCGGCGTCGACAGACGGCGCTGGGCGGGTCCAGCGGTGGCCGTGCTGCTCGTCGTGGTCGTCGGCTACGGCCTGGCAAGCTCGGCATCATCGAGCGACGCACGGACTACGGCGACTGCCAGTACGCCCAGCGCCAGTACGACCAGCGCCTCGACCGCTCCCCCAGCGCTGCATTCGGCCTTCGCCGCGACGGTCCCGTTCCTTGCGGCTGATCTGCCGGCAACGTTCGGCGTTCAGTACGCCAACGTGCAGGCCATCGACGCTGCGCTGACCCAGACGTCCGCGTACGAGTTGTGGGCCACGAATGGGGCCTCGGCGAACTCGGGCTCGTGGTTCTCCGTGACCACTACCCCAGGAGCATCGACGCTCAGCGCGTCGAACGCCTATCGGGTCGAGTCGGATGGCGTTTCGATCGCGATCTCCCACGTGAGCGGCGGGCAGACCATCAGCCGGTTCACCGTCGACGGGTTCGGCATCTCCATCACGTCGTTCGGTTGGAGCGACAGCGATCTCGTTCGTCTGGCCGGCTCCGTGCATCCCACCGGTAGCGCAGTCGAGTTCAGCGACTCCTGGTTCGCCCCCGGTCACCGAATCGTCAGCACCGTGCAACCGTGGCTGGCAGTTCAGAGCACCGTCACCGAACAGATCAGCTACGTGTCGGCGGATGATCCGACAACCGCCATCTCGATCACCGTCGGCCGCCGCACGCGCAACTTCGACCGCGGAGCAGCGGGCGATCGCTACTTCGCACTTCGCTTCCTGCTCGAGGACTCCACGCCGTTCGAGATCAACGGCGTGCCCGCGGTCGGCGGCAAGATCGTCGGCCGGGCCGACGATGCCATGGCCACGTGGATCGATGGCGACAACGTGATCACGGTGAGCGCCCCCGTGCCCGTGGCAGACGTGATCAATGTGGCCCGCACGGTCCATCAGGTCACTTCGACCGAGTGGGAGACCATGAGGACACAGGCGCTGCGAGTGAACTCGCCGCGGTCGGCGATCGTTCGGTCGCAGGCCCCCTCGATCTCGTCGGGTACCGACGCTGCGACACTGCTCTGGACGATCGGCGTGACGATGTCGTACTCGGGCAGCCAGCGCCGGGTCAATTGGCGCTGGGAAGGCAGTGGCGTCGATTCGGTCGCCCACGGCCGCCCGCAGATCACCACCGTCGTCGACAACGCCAGGACCTACGTGCTGGCTGATCTGCCACGGTCGATCACGACCACCGCTCACCTCCAGATCACGCAGGCCGGTCTCGACCCCACCGTGGTGCCCTTCAACGACGCCGGATCCGCCATGGACCGCACCTTCGCGGCCTACGTGTTCAGCGAGGCCACGCCGTACACCGCGGAGATCGTCGACGACGATGGCGCAGTCCTCGCTGCATGGCCCGCTACCTGAGGACGCCCACGGTCCTCGGTAGCATCGCTGCCGTGGCCGACCCCGAAACCGCTCGAGATCACGCCCGCACCGTGACGCAGTCGGTGGATCAGGCCGATTGAACATCTCAGCACCGGTGCGCCGCATCCGTTACGCGTGGCTCGTTGCCGTGCTCGCGTTCATCGCGGCGTGCGGCAGCACCGACGGTACGGCCGATCGAGTGTCGCTCCCGCCACTCGCGTCACTTCCGTCGACCACGCCGGCGGTGGCCGTGACCTCCACACCGTCGACGACGATCACGTCACCGCCGACGACCACGACCACCGTCACCACGGATGCGCCGACCGCAGTACCGACGACGATCGACGCCAACCAGCCTCCGAGCATCGATGCGTCCGCGTATGCCGTCTACGACGTCGGCTCGCAACAGTGGCTGGCGGATCTCGACGCGGACACTGCGCGACCGGTCGGCAGTCTGATGAAGCTGCTGACGGCGTACGTGGTGATGCAGGCGGGTGACCCGGCACATGTCGCCACCGTTCCGGCCATGCATCTGGATCCGGCAGAGTCGGCTATCGGGTTGTACGAGGGTCAACGTCTGTCACGCGCGGTGCTGCTGCGCGCCGAACTGATCGTCAGCGCCAATGACGCCTCCCACACTCTGGCGCTCGACGTCGGCGGGACCGAGGAAGCATTTGTCGGAATGATGAACGACGCCGCAGAGACCTTGGGGATGACCCAGACCGTGGCCGTCAACGCCGTCGGGCTCGACGCGGACGGCGCGCACTCGTCGGCGCGCGACATGGTGTCGATCGCCGCGATCCTGATGCAGGACACGACGTTTCAAGCCACGGTCGCGCGCAGTGATGCGCAGATGAACGGCCAACACTTCAGCGCCACGAACAAGCTGCTGACGAGGTACAAAGGCGCGACCGGGGTGAAGACCGGCCACACCACCAATGCCGGATACTGCCTGGTCGGCTCGGCCACCCGGGGCGATCGCCGCGTGATCGTTGCGGTGCTCGGCGCACCGAGCGACCAGGCGCGCATCGACGGTGCCTCGGCATTGCTGGACTGGGCCTTCGATCAGCCGGTCTGACGTGCCCGCCTGACTGCCCGAAGGTGCGTGCGATCAGGCCGTCACATGGCGCAAGATCACCGGCATGACGACGTGGAACCAAGCAGGTGGCGACTTCGGCGAGCTATGGGGCGAAACCCTTCAGGAGCTCTTCGACGAGATGACCGGTTGGGGCCTCGACGAGGTCGGCCGATGCAGCTGGCTTCCCTCGCTGAACCTCAGCTGGGACGACAACCAGGTCGTCACCGGCGGAACCCTGAGCGTCGACCTCGAGGTACGCGTGCCGGCGTGGGGCCGGCGCAGCGATGCCAACGATGCCGTGCGCGGCGAGTGGGATCGCTGGTCGGAGGCCCTGATGACGCACGAGATGGGCCACGCCAACCTGGCCTACCAGTACCTCGACAACTACGAGGACACGCTGATCGGCAAGACCACCGATGAGGCGTGGGCCGCCTTCGCCCAGGTCCAGACCGATCTGCAGCAGGCCAGCGACGGCTACGACTCGTCGACCAACCACGGCATCAATCAGGGCACCACTCTCGACACCAGCATCACCTGAGCCGCAGTTCTGGCCCCTTCACCTGAACTTTTGTCGCTGGGAGGTCGCTGAGCGACCTGGGAGCGACAAAGGTCGAGTGAGCCGCGCCGAATGCGACTTGTACGCCATCCATCTCGCCTGGGGCGCGTCAGCAGATGGCGAAGTCGGTGACGCCGAAGATCAACTGGCCACCGGAGGCATCGGTGCGGATCACGAAGCCGAGGCCCGCACTGCCGTAGATCGGGTTCTTGATGTTGGCCATGTGCGGTGGCGAGGCGTACCACAGCGAGATCAGGCCCGAGGGCGACGCACCCGTGGCGTAGGCGATGTTCTCGCCGGTCGGGCAACCGACAGCGGCGTCGCGCGCGGCACTGGTCGAGTGGACCAGACCATTGTTGGCCACGGCCAGCTGCAACGCCCACGAGCAGGCGAAGGCGGTCGCCGCGGCGTTGGCCGCCAGCGGAGCCACGCCGGCGGCGGCGCGTGTGGAGTTCAACGCGGCGAGCCCGTCGGTGATGCACGGCGAGTACTGCACTTGGGGCGGCGGAGGTGGGGTGTTGGCCGGGGGCGGCTGCGTTGCGGTGGCCGAGGGCCCGGAGAACCACCCCTGCACATCGGCGAGCAGGTCGGTCTGCGATTGGCTGAAGAAGCCGAGGCCACGGTTCGACACCTGGCTGATGGCGAAGTTGGCCACGACGTCACCGCCGCCGACGGAGTTGACCGTCGAGGTTGCCGGTCGACCGGTGCCGGCCGGGAACGCGGTGACGTAGCCGCCCGTGCCGTTGACCGACGTGACGTTGTAGGCGATCGAGCCGCCCTGCGAAATGGCCAGTTCCAGCCCGCCGCTCGGGTACAGCGGCACACCAGTGCCCAACGGGCTCGCTCCACGGGTGTCGAGCAGGCGGGTCGGGTCGGCAGCGGTGAACAGACCGTCGGTGCCAGATCCTGAGGACGGACCGGTGAAGTACCCGAGGAGGTCGACCACGATGTGCCCACCGCCCGAGACGAACAAGGCGACGCCCGCCGACGACACGGGGAAGATCCCGGCCGCGGCGCGGGTCTGGTTCGGTTGATCCACATTGAGGATCGACGAGGTCGGCATCTCGCGACCTGCCGGGAACTCGGTGACGAAGCCGGGGCCCGACGATTCCGTGACCGTTACGTTGAGGGCGAGCGCTACCGCATCAGCCGGCACCCCGGCGGGCAACGGCAACGTCATTGTCGAGCCGGCCGCACGCTTGGGACCGGGGCGCGAGTCATAGAGACGCGTCGACGGTCGGGGCACGAACCTGCCGGAGGCAGCCGCGGTCGAGGGCACGAACGCACCGACGACATCGACCACCACCTGCGAGGGGGCCGAGGTGAAGACTCGGAATGTGCCTGCGGCGTCGACACGAGTGATCGAACCATTGGCTCGGATCTGGTCGACATCGAAGTTGACGTTCGAAATGACCGGTCGGGCTCGATCGGATGGCCACGCGGTGAGGAAGCCGGAAGCCTGCGGGCTCACGACGGTGAGAGTCAGCGCCAACGAGGTGGCGTTGGCGGGGATGCCGCAGATCCCGCGGCCGGCGATCTGCAATGTCAGCGCATCGATCCGGACGAACCCGCTGTTCAGGCGGGTGTCAGCGAGGCGGCACGGCTGCACCGACATGTACGCCGACGTCGCCGAGACGGCTGCGTCGACGGATGGCAAGGCGATCGTCGGCTGCAACACCGCAACGGCTGCACAGAGGATGACGAGTGCGAACGTGCCGCGGACCCTCTCCAATGAAAACGGTCGTGCTGGGCGCTGCGCCTTGAAGCCGTGCATGAAACCGGTACTCCGATTGTTCTGCGCCCACCTATTTTCTAGCACGCAGGCAGAGTTCACCGCAAGGTATCGGCGCGGCCCATCGTCGACTTGAGGGCAAATCTCGCCGATTTCAGCAGGTCGTGAACCTGACGGCGATCAGCTCCACAGATTGAAGTGGCAGGCCACGCGGTGGCCTTCGGCGATGTCGTCCAGCGCCGGCTCGACTTCGGCGCAGATCTCCTCGGCACGCCAGCACCGGGTACGGAACCGGCATCCGCTCGGAGGATTCGTCGGGGTTGGCGGGTCGCCCTCGAGCACGATGCGCACCCGGTCGCGCTCGATCAGCGGATCGGGAATCGGCGCGGCCGACAACAACGCCTTGGTGTACGGATGAGCCGGCCGGCTGTACAACTCGGCGGCCGCGGCGACCTCGACGATCTTGCCGAGGTACATCACGGCGACCCGGTGGCTGAGATGGCGGACAACGGAGAGGTCGTGGGCAATGAACAGGTAGGCCAGGCCGAGCTCGTCTCGAAGGCGTTGCAACAACCGGATGATCTCGGCCTGGATGCTGACATCGAGGGCCGAGACCGGTTCATCGAGGGCGATCAGATCGGGCGACAGCGCAAGCGCGCGGGCGATGCCGACCCGCTGTCGCTGACCGCCCGAGAACTGGTGTGGGTAGCGGTCGGAGGCATCGGCGCCGAGTTGGACCTGCTCGAGCAACTCCGCCACGCGGTCGCGCTGCTCGTCTCTGCTCGCGCCGTGCACGAGCATCGGCTCCGCAATGATCTCGCCGACGGTCATCCTCGGGTTGAGCGACGTGTACGGGTCCTGGAACACCATCTGGAACCGCTGGCGGGCGTCGCGAAGGTCGCCGGCAGACAGCTCGGTGAGCTCGACGCCGTCGAAGCGGACCGACCCACTGCTGGGCTCGATCAGTCGCAGCACGCACCGCGCCGTCGTGCTCTTGCCGCAGCCCGACTCGCCGACGATCGAGAATGCTTCGCCGGCGCTGATGTCGAACGAAACGCCCGACACTGCCTGCACGGTGGCATTCTCGGTGCGCCACGAAGTGCGCCGGAGCTCGAACTCCTTCACCAGGTCGCGGACTTGTACCAGCGGCGCTGCGATCATCGAGCGGCCTCGGTCGTCGACGACACCAGTGGCAGCACCGAGCACGCGACCATCGAGTCGTTGACGCGCTGCAGGATCGGTTCCGCCTGGGTGCACGACTCGACGGCGTACTGGCAGCGCGGGGCGAACGAGCAGCCGGCCGGCTCTTCGTACAGGCGGGGCGGGACGCCACCGATCGGCGTGAGCTCGGTGTCGGGTCGATCGAGGCGCGGCAACGACGCCAGCAAGCCGGCGGTGTACGGGTGCTGCGGCCGATGGAAGATGTCGACGACCGGGCCCGACTCGGCGATGCGGCCTGCGTACATCACGTGCACGGTGTCGGCCAGACCGGCGACCACGCCGAGATCGTGGGTGATCAACACGATTGCCAGGTCGCGCGACTGGCGGAGTGACCGCAACAGATCGAGGATCTGCGCTTGCACGGTGACATCGAGTGCCGTGGTCGGTTCATCGGCGATCAAGATGTCGGGATCGTTGGCCAGCGCCATGGCGATCATGACGCGCTGACGCATACCGCCGGACAGTTCGTGGGGATACGACCGGGAGCGTCGTTCGGCGTCGGGGAACGAGACCATCTCCAGCAGTTCGACGGCCTTGGTCTCGGCCTGGCGCGGACTGACACGTTGATGGGTGATGACCGCCTCGGCGATCTGCCGGCGGATCTCGAGGACGGGGTTGAGCGATGTCATCGGGTCCTGGAAGATCATCCCGATCCGTCCCCCGCGCACGCCGCGCAGCACCGACGGAGCCGCGCGGAGCAGTTCGACGCCGTCCAGCCGCACCGAACCCGCTGCCGCGGCGTTGACCTCGAGCAGACCGAGGGCAGCCAGCATCGACGCGCTCTTGCCCGAGCCCGACTCACCGACGACTGCGGCAACCTCACCCCGGTGCACCGTGAGGTCGAGTCCGCGCACGGCATGCACCTGCCCACCGCGCACGGCGAACCTCACGTGCAGGTCGCGGATCTCGAGCAGCGGCATGGTCGCCGATTGGCTCATCGTTTGGCCCTCACGTCGAGGGCGTCGCGCAGGCCGTCACCGAGGAAGTTGAACGCCATTGCCACCGTCAGGATGGCGACGCCGGGAGCGACGGCGATCCACCATTGATAGAAGAACTGAGCGCCTTCGGTGATCATCGCTCCCCACTCCGGTGAGGGCGGTTTGGCGCCGAGGCCGAGGAAGCTGAGCGTCGCGGTGAGGATGACGACCTGACCGAGGTCGAGCGTGGCGTTGATCAGGGCCGGCGTGAACGACATCGGCAGCACGTGCTTGCGCAGGATTCGCCAGCGCGTCGCACCGATCGACAC
>JAYVOI010000380.1:0-15166 GCA_043758005.1 Ilumatobacteraceae bacterium | reverse complement strand
CCTGCTCAGAGTGGAGCCCAAGGTGGGAATCGAACCCACGACCTACGCATTACGAGTGCGTTGCTCTGCCGACTGAGCTACCTGGGCGCGGCGTGCATCGTAGCGGGTGACCCCTGACGATGACATCTCATATCGCGACCAGTCGCGACGGTCTCTGTGCCCCTCGAACTACGTTGATGTTACTTGCTCAACCTTGAAGAGATCTTGCCGATCATTCCCTCGTGAAGTGGTGGCGGGTTGGACTCATGGTGTGCATCGGCATTGCCCTTGCCGTCTATGGGTACCAGGTTCGCACCGTCTGGATCCCTGGAAGTCGGTGGATGATCGGCCCGCCGATCATCGCCGCGATTGCCGCAATTGTCGGCTCACGTTGGCGGCTGAACGGCGACAAGCTTGCGTGGGTCGCCATCGCCGGATCGTGCGCGATGACCGCTGCCTCGTATGCGATGACGTTGTGGCAGGCCTCGTTCGGCTTGCGCGACGTGGCAGCGCTCGCCAGTGTGATGCGCGCTCCGGATCGAACGCTCGTGGCACTCGCGCTGCTGGCGATGATCGCCGACCGCTCGCCGATCCGCGATCGCTACCTGGCCATCGAGTCCAGCATCGTGGCACTCGCGACCGCGTTGGTGATGTGGGTTGCCGTCATCGAGCCGGCCCTGACCCGATCGCCGCTCGACTCCTCCGGGCGCCTGCTGTCTCTCAGCTTGCCTGCTTCCGACCTCGTGCTCGTCGCCCTCGGTGCACGGCTGTCGCTCGGGTACCGCGCCCGCAGCCGGTCGTTCGTGGCCTTGCAGTTGGCCCTCGTCACGCGCTTCGGCGCGAACATGATGAGCTACTGGAGCGAGGTCGGCACCGGACACGTGTCGGCCACCATCACCAACTCGGTGATGGCGCTGTCGTTCGCGTTCTTGGTGTGGGCTGCGCTCGACCGGCATCACAGCGAGCCGGCGCACGTGGCGCACCACGCGGTCAGATTGAGCCGCGTTCGCCTGCTGTCGATCGTGTTGTCGGCCGTCGCCCCGCAGGTCGTGCTGATCGCGGTCTTGATGGACCACAATGCCAAGCACTCCACCGTGCTCGTCGCCGCGGGCATCGCCACCGTCGTGTCGCTGCTGGCCCTGACCCGCCTGTGGGGCTTGGCTGTCAGCGTGCGCAACCTCACCGAGCGGCGCGGGAACGACCGGCTCGCTTCACTGGTCGAACGGTCCTCCGATGTCGTCGTGCTCGTCGACAGCGACGGTCTGATCTCGTATGCCAGTCCTGCGCTGCAGACGGTGCTCGGCCACCACTGCGATGATTGGGTCGGCGCCCAGTTCGGGGATCTCGACATCCGTGCCAAGGGTGAGCTGTGGGCCGACATCGCCCAGCTCCCGCCGGAAGGTTCGCTGACGGTCGAGGTGTCGGCGCTGCACGCCGACGGCGAACGCCGCACCATGGAGCTGTCGGCCGTCAACCTGATGTCGAACGTCGCCGTCGCCGGCGTCGTGTTGACGCTGCGCGACGTGACCGCCAATCGCACCCTCGAACGTCAGCTCAGCTATCGAGCCGACCATGATTCGTTGACGGGTCTCGCCAATCGGGCCAACTTCTTGACCCGCGTCAGCGACGAACTGCAACGCGGCCACCTGCCGACCGTCCTGTTTCTCGACCTCGACGACTTCAAGGCCATCAACGACGGCCTCGGGCACTCCGCGGGCGATGTGTTGCTGCGCACGGTTGCCGATCGTCTGAAGGTTCGCTTCGCCAACGCCTCGAACCTGGTCGCTCGCCTCGGCGGCGATGAGTTCGGGGTGTTGCTGCTCGACTTGTCGACGGCCGAGGCCAGCGTGCTCGCCCAGCACGCCATCGGCGACCTCAAGGATCCCATCCAGGTCAACGACTTCCAGTCCGTCTCGGTCAGCGGCTGCATCGGGATCGCGGTCGCCGAGCCGAAGAACAGTGCGTCGGATCTCATGCGCCACGCCGACCTGGCGATGTACCGCGCCAAGCAGTTGGGCAAGGGTCAGGTCGAGGGTTTCGACGCCGACCTCGGCCGCCAGACCGAGCGTCGCAATGAATACAAGCGCGACCTGATGGCTTCACTCGGGCGAGACCAGTTGTACCTCGTGTACCAACCGATCGTGCGGTTGTCGGATGGACGCACCGTCGGAGCCGAGGCGCTGCTGCGCTGGGATCACCACATCTACGGAAACGTCCCGCCGAACGACTTCATCCCGCTGGCCGAGCAGACCGGCGTGATCATCCCGATCGGGGCCTGGGCGATCGAGCAGGCCTGCATGTCGGCGGTCGGATGGGCCGACGATTCGATGTTCGTCACCGTCAACGTGTCGGGTGTGCAGCTGCGCGAACCGAGCTTTGTCGATGGTGTGCAGCGAAGCCTGAAGTTGAGCGGTCTCGCTGCTGATCGACTGGTGCTGGAGATCACCGAGTCGACGTTGATCGACGACAGCGAGGTAGCGACCAACCAACTCAGCGAGCTGCGAGCCTGCGGGATCCGCACTGCGCTCGACGATTTCGGCACGGGCTACAGCTCGCTGGCGTACGTGCAACGCCTGCCGCTCGACATCATCAAGATCGACAAGGAGTTCGTGCAGACCGTCGACGAGCTCCGCAGTCAGGCGTTGGCCAACACGATCGTCAACATGGCCCGCAACCTCGGTCTGCGGACTGTCGCAGAAGGCGTCGAGACGGAGAGCCAAGCGCTGGAGCTGGCCAGGCTGGGTTGCGAGTTTGCCCAGGGGTACCTGTTCTTCAAGCCGCTGTCGGCCGTTGCGATGACGGCGCTCGCAGAGTTCGAGAACCAGCCGTCGGAGGTCGCCGCGCCGGTGTCTCTCCCGGCGTCGACGCCGCAGCCACCGGTTGCACCCGAGCCTGTGCTGGCGGCCCCCACCACATCGTCGCTGCCGGCGCCGCGGCCCGTGATGGCGCTCGCCACGACCGCGACAACTGACGAAACGGTGAAGCTGTCGACGACACCGCGACTGCCGACGCCCGCGCCGGCACCTGCGGCCACCCTTGCCCCGCCGACCGGCCAGCAGTCCGCTGCCGAGCCGCGGCCGGTGCACGAGCCCACCGGCGAGATCACCCACCTCTTGCGTCCGCTGCTGTCGAACTGAGGCGTTGGCCTACAGCGACGGCAGGTCGAGCAACAACGCCTGCAGCAACAGCATCTCGTTCGGATTCCGCTCCATCGCCTCCAGCGCGGCGTGGATGCGGGTGACCGCGGCAACGCCGGCATCGGGCCGCGGGAGTTGCCCGCGCACCAGTGCGTCGCGGTACGCACCCGCCAACACGCCGAGTCCACTGCGCAACTCGTCGACGCGGTGCCGCCGAAGCTCGCGCTTGTGGAGCTCTTCCAACTGCTTGCGACCGCTGCCGCGTTCGCCTGTTGCCGCGACCTTGGCCTCCAACGCGGTGACCTCCTGGGCTTGGCGAGCCGCGAGCGGCGCCGCTGCCGCGTCGATGAGGCCGAGCACCTCGGTGCACAACGTGACGACCGTGGTGCCTGTGCCGTCGAGCCGCGCCGCCAGGCCGGCGAAGGCGTCGCGTCGAGCCATCAACCCGGTATCGGTGGCCAGCACTCGAGCCCGGGTGAGGTTTCCTTCGGCGGCCTGTGCGGCGACCTCTGCAGTGGCCGGGTCGATCCCCGACTCGACGAGGGTGGCCGCCACCACGTCGTTCGACAGCGCCGCAAACACGATGCGCACGCACCTCGAGGCAAGGGTGACCAGTTCCGGCGTGACCTGATCTGCCAGCACGATGAAGATGGTGCTGGCCGGAGGCTCTTCCAGGGTCTTCAACAGCCGAGCGGCGCCCTCCGCCTCGAGCAGGTGGAACTCGTGGAGGATCATCACCTTGCGGTCTCCCTCGACCGGTGCGAGCGAGGCGTTGCGGATGATGTCGCCGACCTGATCCTTGGAGATGCGGGCACCTTGGCGCACGACCTCGCGCACGTCGGGGTGCTCGCCGGCCAACGCCAACCTGGCGTCGCGTTGGGTCGGGTCGTCGCTGCCGGCCATCAACAGCGCGGCGAATGCCCGGCTGGCCTCGTCCTTGGTCGAACCGGGCGGGCCGACGAACAGGTAGGCATGGACAGGATCGTTGGCGGCGTTCGACAGCCTGCCGATCGCCTGGGCCTGGCCGACCACGCCGGCCCACACCGACGTGCTCACAGCTGCAACCGCTCCGTGACGCAGCGGCGGATGTTGGTGCCGACCTCTTCCATGCCGGCACCGCCGTCGATCACGACCCAGTGGTCGGGGTCGGCGTCGGCCATCGTGCGAAAGCCGTCGCGGACCCGTGCGTGGAACTCGTCGTCCTCACGCTCGAAGCGATCGAGTTGGCGGCCGCGCATCCGACGTTCGAGCACCTCGATCGGGGTATCGATCAGCACCACCAGATCCGGCCAGCACGAGTGGATCGCCCATTCGTTGATCTCGCGGATCTCGTCGATGGGCAGGCAGCGACCGTAGCCCTGGTAGGCGAGTGTCGAGTAGACACTGCGATCGCTGACGACGTGTCGTCCCTGTGAGAGTGCAGGCCTGACGATCTCGTCGATGTGTTGGGCCCGATCCGCGGCGGTCAGCAGCGCCTCGGCGCGATGCGACAGATGGGTCAGCGACGTGTCGTGGAGGATCGTGCGGATGCGCGCGCCGATGTCGGTGCCGCCCGTCTCTCGCGTCAGCACGGCACCGAGATGTGCCGCCAGGCGTGCGGCGTGCGTGCTCTTGCCCGTGCCCTCGGCACCTTCGAGGGCGATGTAGCGACCCGTGTTCATACTCGGCGCACCATACCCATCCGGATGTGGTAGCTTGTGTTTGAGAATTCAATCCTACATAATGAGACAACGATGTGGATGATTGTGACGGTCGCTGCGGCGATCTTTCAAACCAGCAGGACGGCCATGCAACAGAAGTTGCGCGCCCTGCTCTCGGTGAGTGGCGCGGGATTCGTCCGCTACGTGTGGGGTGCGCCGATCGCCTTCGCCGCGGTCGGCTGCATCGTCATCAGCGGCCGACACCTGCCGATGCCGCCGGCCCGGTTCTGGCCGCTGATCGCCGGCGGAGGCGTGGCGCAGATCGTGGCGACGATCCTGCTGATCAGCGCGTTCGATGCACGCGGGTTCGCAGTTGGCACGGTGTTCTCCAAGACCGAGGTCGTGCAGGTGGCGGTGTTCTCGGCGGTGCTGCTCGACGAGACGCTGCGCCCCCTGGGGTGGTTGTCGACGGTGCTGTGCCTGGCCGGCGTGGTGCTGCTGGCCGGTGGCCGCGCGTTGCTGCGCCATCCTGACCGGGCCGCAGTCCTCGGACTGTTCGCCGGCACCGGCTTCGGGCTCGCCGCGGTCGGCATCCGAGCCGCGACCCAGTCATTGGGCGACCAGCCGGCGCTCGTGCGCGCCATCGTCGCCTTGGCGGTGATGAACACGATGCAGACCGTGATCCACGGTGGGTACCTGGCGCTGCGCGAGCGCGAGCAGATCGGGTTGGCGTTCCACCACTGGCGCTCCAGTTCGATCGTCGGTGTGTTGAGCGTGTGTGGGTCGGCGTGCTGGGCGTGGGCGTTCGCCTTGCAGAACGCCGCGAAGGTCCGCACCTTCGGTCAGGTCGAGCTGCTGTTCACGTTTGCCGTTGCGCATTGGTGGCTGCACGAACGCAACACGCGACGCGACTACGCGGGCGCCGGGTTGGTGCTGGCCGGTGTGCTCGGGGTGATGATCGCGGGGTAAGGCCCGTGGTCAGCCTGCGGGCTTCTTGGCGGCTGCTTTGCGCGGCGCGGCCTTCTTCTTGGTCGCGGCCTTCTTCGTGGCCCGAGCCTTCTTGGCGGGGACCCCACCCTTTTCGATGATGGCCTCGCGGCGGACCGCCAGCAGCTCGTAGGCACGCTCGGGCGGCATCGCGTCCAGCCGGTCGCCCTTCGACAGCGACGCATTGGTCTCGCCGTCGGTCACGTACACGCCGAACTTGCCGTCCTTGGCGACCACTGGCTTCCCGCTGGCCGGGTCGTTGCCGAACTCGCGCAGCGGGCCCTTGGCCGCCATGTTGGTTGCGCCACCGCGACGGAACACCTTCGGCTGCGAGAAGATCTCCACCGCCTGGTCGAGCGTGATGGTCAGCAGCTGCTCTTCGTTGGTGATGTTGCGGAAGTCCTTGCCCTTCTGCACGTACGGCCCGTACCGGCCGTTGTTCGCCATGATCGTCTCACCGTCGGCCGGATCGACGCCCAACGTGCGCGGCAGCTGCAGCAGCTCCTCGGCCTCGTCGACGGTCAGCCGTTCGAGCACCATCGTCTTGAACAGGCTGGCCATCCGGGGCTTCTCCAGCCCTGGTGGCAGGTTGTCTGGCGAGCCCCACTGCACGTACGGCCCGTACCGACCGTTCTTGGCGAACACCGGGTAGCCGTCGAGCTCGCCGATCGGTTCGTCGCTCTTCGGCATGGCCAGCAACTTGGTCGCCATCTCGACGGTCAGTTCGTCGGGTGTGAGATCGTCGGGCACGCTGGCGGTGTCGTCGCCACGTTTCACGTACGGCCCGTACTTGCCCGGCTTGACGACGATCTCGTTGCCGTCGGCATCGTTGCCGATGGGGAACGTGTTGATCTCGGCGGCATCGATCTCGTCGAGGTTCTCGGCGACGAGTCGCTTGAGACCGGGAATGCTGTCGTCTTCGTTGCCGAAGTAGAAGTGCTGCAACCAGTCCTGCTTCTGGAGCTCGTTGCGGGCGATCGAGTCGAGGTCGTCCTCGATGCGTTCGGTGAACGCATAATCGACGAGGCGCCCGAAGTGCTTCTCCAGCAATCCGACGACGGCAAACGCGGTCCACGTCGGCACCAACGCCTGGCCCTTCTTCCACACGTACCCGCGGTCTTGCACCGTCTGGATGATCGATGCCCACGTCGACGGCCGGCCGATGCCGAGCGTCTCGAGCTGCTTGACCAGTGACGCTTCGGTGTACCTGGCAGGCGGTGAGGTGGAGTGACCGTTGGGCGTCAGCGACTCGACGCGAACGACCGCGCCGACGGTCAGCGGTGGCAGCAACGCCTCGCGCTCGTCGTCGGTGGCCTCGCTGTCGTCGACCGACTCGACGTAGACCTGCCGGTACCCGGCGAAGCTGATGGTCGTGCCGCTGGCGGCGAACACCGCGTCAGTGAGGGCGTTGCCTCGCGTCGGATCGGCCGCGGACGCTCCGAGACGAACCGTCACGGTGACACCCGTTGCGTCAGCCATCTGCGACGCCAACGTGCGTTGCCAGATCATCCGGTACATCGACAGCTCCTGGCCGTTCAGCTCTGCTGCCAGCGAGTCGGGGCTGCGCAACGGGGTCGACGGTCGGATGGCTTCGTGTGCCTCCTGGGCGTTCTTGATCTTCGAGGCGAACTGGCGTGGCGCGGGCGACAGGAACTTGTCGCCGTAGCCGCGCTTGACCTCGGCGCGCACCGCCGTCAACGCTTCGACGCTGAGCGTGACGTTGTCGGTACGCATGTAGGTGATGTAGCCACGCTCGTACAAACCCTGCGCCACGCGCATGACCTGCGAGGCGCTGAGGCGCAGTTTGCGACCGCCTTCTTGCTGCAACGTCGACGTCATGAACGGCGCCTTGGGGGCGCTGCGGTAGGGGCGTTCCTCGACCGAGCGGACGGTGAACTCTGCCCCGGCCAGCGTGTCGGCCAACCCGCGTGCGCGGGGCTCGTCGACGATCACGACGCCCTTCTTGGCCTGCCCGTCGCTGCCGAAGTCCTTGCCGGTGGCGATCTTGGCGTCGTCGAGGGCGACGAGCGTGGCCGTGAAGGCCGGCGACGTGGCAGTGAGCAGCTCGATGTCCCAGTAGCCGGCTTGCACGAAGGCGATGCGCTCTCGTTCGCGTTCGACGATCAGTCGCACCGAGGGGCTCTGCACGCGGCCTGCCGACAGGCCGCGGTTGACGCGGCGCCACAGCACCGGCGAGACCTCGTAGCCGTACAAGCGGTCGAGCAGTCGGCGAGTTTCGGCAGCGTCGACGAGCCCGTAGTCGATCCCTCGCGGGTTGTTGACCGCATGGTCGATGGCCGTCTTGGTGATCTCGTGGAACACCATACGCTTGACCGGGATCTTCGGCTTGAGGTACTCCAGAAGGTGCCAGCTGATGGCTTCGCCCTCGCGGTCCTCGTCGGTTGCGAGGTACAGCTCGCTGGCGTCTTTCATCAGCACACGCAGGTCTTTCACCACTTGCGCGCCGCGCACCGTCAGCTCGTACGTCGGCTTGAACCCGTTGTCGACATCGATCGACAGACCCTTGCTCGGCAGGTCGGCCACGTGACCCACCGAGGCGCGCACGTCGAACGCATTCCCCAGGAATTTCGAGATGGTCTTTGCCTTCGCGGGCGATTCGACGATGACGAGCGGTTTGGCCATGGCGCTCGTATCGCTACGTGATGGCGGGGGTCCTTGTCAAGCCGCCCTATGCAGCGACGGGCGTTTCGCAGACGCCGCGGGCACCGTCGATGACCACGTTGACCCGGTCGCCGGGCACGAGGTGCGCCGCCGCCGAGCCCGAGACGTGCACCGAGACGAGTGCGTCGGCGACGTCGAGGCGGACCGCAACGATGGTGGCCGCGCCCTGGAACGTTCGGCCGGTGACCGTGCCGGGCATGCTCGCCGCATCGCCGCTGGCGAGCGCCATGTCTTCGGGGCGAACGAGAAAGCGCACCGACTCACCGGCGCTGCGGGCACCGACCGCCGGTGTCGTGACGACGTAGTTGCCAACGGCCACTGCATCGGTTCCTTGCACCACCGCGGGCAGTTCGTTCATCGACCCCACGAAGCGGGCGACGAACGCGCTCGACGGATGGCGATACACCTCGGTCGGCGGGCCGAGTTGCTCGAGGTGCCCGTTCGACATGACGCCGACCCGGTCGCTGATCGCCAGCGCTTCCTCCTGGTCGTGGGTGACGAACAAGGTCGTGATGCCGAGCTCGGTCTGGATGCGGCGGATCTCGTCGCGCAGCGTGGCGCGGACCTTGGCGTCGAGCGCGCTGAGCGGCTCGTCGAGCAGCAGCACCTGCGGCTGGATCGCCAGGGCCCGGGCGAGGGCGACGCGTTGCTGCTGACCACCGGAGATCTGATGGGCGTAGCGGGTGGCCAGCGGCCCCAGTTGCACCAGTTCGAGCATCTCGGCCACGCGCCGTTGCCGCTCGGGCTTGGCGATGCCACGCGTGCGCAGGCCGTACTCGACGTTGCCGGCAACGGTGAGGTTGGGGAACAGGCTGTAGCTCTGAAACACCATTCCCATGTTGCGCTTGTGCGGTGGCTGGTTGGTGATGTCGTTGCCGGCGACGCGGATGGAGCCGGAGTCGGCACGCTCGAAACCGGCGGCGATGCGCAACGCCGTGGTCTTCCCGCAACCGCTGGGCCCGAGCAGGCTGATCAGTTCGCCGTCGTTGACCTCGAGGTCGAGCCCCTCGAGCGCGACATTCTGACCAAACGTCTTGCGAACAGTGCTGAACGTCAGCGTTGTCATCCCGTGTCTTTCTGTAAAGCGGTCATGGCGACGGCAGTCGTGTCGATACGGCCCATTCGTCGCGCTTTGCCGCGAGTGAGCAGAGTGAACAATCCGAGCAGCGCGGTGCTTCCGACCAGCGTGAACAACGCCAGGGCAATGCCGCCCTGGGCGACGCGCCCGATGTAGTCGAACACGAACGTCGGGAAGGTCTGCTTCGAGAGGTTTCGGGCGATCGTGAACTCGCCGAGCACGACAGCAGCCGTCAGGAACGACGACGACACGATGCTGGAGGTGAGGTTGGGCAGCAGCACCCGGCGCATCGTCGACGGCCAACTCGCCCCGAGGCTGCGTGACGCGTCGACCAAGGTCTGCACGTCGATCGCCCGGATCCCGGCGTCGATCGAACGGTAGGTGAACGGCAGCGCCATCACGACATAGAACGGCACGAGCGCGTAGTCGGAGTTGAGGAACCACTTGGCATTGGGGCGGAAGAAGCCCGACACACCGGCGACCAGGGCGATCGGCGGAACCACGTACGGCAGCACCGTGAGGAACTCGACAACGGCGCGCGCCTTGGGCAGCTTGAGGTGCACGAACAGGGCCGTGGGCAACAGCAACGCGATCGTGACGATCACGGTTCCGGCGGCGAGGCGCAAGCTGAGCGTGAGCGTCGGCCCGAAGCTCGGATCCTTGAACGAGTCGGTCAGGGCGCTGAGCGACCACCGGTCGAACAGGGTCGACCAGTTCAGCAGTGGCATCGGCACCTTCTGCAATGCGAACCGTGTCATCGACAGCAGCGGGGCGAGGAAGAAGATGCCCGAGCCGATCAGCATCAAGTTGGGGCCGAGCCTACCGAAGCGACGACCGCGAACAGGCGGACGCTGTGGTGCTGCCAGGGGCAACTCGAGAGGGGGCATGTGCCCCTCGGTTACGCTCGCCATCGTTCGGCCCTCTTTCTCAACAGAAGGTAGCCACCCATCGAGATCGCCATCACGACGATCGTCCAGGTGGCCAGGGCGAAGGGCATCGGAGAGCGTCCGGAGACGTCACCCGACAAGAAGAAGCTGATCTTGACCGGCACCAGGTTGGCCTGCGTGTTCAACGCATAGGCAGTGGCGAAGGCACTGAACGCGTTGGCGAACAGCAGCAGGAAGCCGCCCAGCATCGACGGCGCCAGGATCGGCAGGCCGACCCGTCGCCAGTAGGTCCAGGTGGTGCCGCCGAGGTTCGACGAGGCCTCCCGCCACGACGTCTTCAACCCGTCGATCGCCGGCAACGTGACGAGGAACATCAGCGGGACCTGGAAGTACATGTAGACGGTGGTCCAGCCCCAGAAGCCGGTGAGGTCGAACCACGAGGTGTCGTACAGCTTGTATCCGGCTTTGCCCAGCACCATCGTGCCGAGTCCTTGGCGGCCGAGCAGGGTGATGAAGGCAAAGGCAAGGACGACGCCACCCATGTTGGCGGCAACTCCGCTGAACGCCGAGACCAGTGAACGCAGCCACTTCGGTCGTGTTGCCGTGGCAGCGGCGTATGCCAGCAGCGTGCCGAAGATGACACCGAGCAGCGCGGTGACGATGGAGACCTTCAACGAGGTGGTGAAGGCGGCGCGTTCTTTGCTGATGGCGTCGCTCATGCCTGTCCACGTGAAGCTGCCGTCGTTGGCGATGAACGCCTTGCGGATCACGCCATAGGTCGGTAGGAGCAGAAACAGGCCGAGGAAGAGGAGGAACGGCAGCAGCCCCAACCAGGCCCGACCGTTGCGGACCTTGGCGGTCGAGGGGGCCGCACCACCGGTGCGGCCCCCTTCGACTTCAATCAATTCAACAGACACGCTGATCGCTTATTTGTCGGCGACCATCGGGCCCCAGTTGGCCTGCAGCAGCGTGTTGGCCGCGTCGACCTGGGCTGCGCTCTGGAAGGCAACCTTGGCCAGGAGGTCTGCCGGGGGCAGGTTCTTCTTGGCGTCGGCGGTGATCTTCCCAGCCTTCTCCAGCTCGGCGAAGCGTGCCGGCATGGCGCCGCCGCCGAGGTACCCGAGGGCACCTTCGTCGCTGAGGATGTGCTCGACCCACAGCTTCGAGCAGTTCGGGTGCGGCGACTTCTTGACCACGCCCTGGGCGTAGTAACCGCCGTACACACCGTCGCTCGGGAAGTTGACCTCGACCGTGAAGCCGGCGTCTTGGATCTGCTTGGCCAGACCGGGGTAGTTGTAGCTCCAGTCGAGGGCGATCGGCGTCTCACCGGAGATGACCGTGGCCTGGGTGACCTCGGTCGGGATGAGGTTGCCGGATGCCTTGAGATCGGCGAAGTACTGGATGCCGGGCATGATGTCGTCGGCGCTGCCACCGTTGGCCAGCGACGCCGCCATGACTGAGGCGTAGGCCGAGCCGGACGTGCGCGGATCACCGTTGAGAGCGACCTGACCCTTGTACTCGGGCTTCTTCAGGTCGGCCCAGGTCTTGGGTGCATTCGGCACGATGGTGGTGTTGGTACCGATCGAGATGATGCCGTAGTAGGCAGCAACCCAGTTGCCGGCCGGATCCTTCAAGTTGTCGGGAATCTGGTCCCACGTGCTCGGCTGGAACGGGTCCCACAGGCCCTCGTCGGTGGCGATCTTGGCCTTCGCCGGGCTGACGTCGATGCTGTCGGGCATGTCGGCCTGGCCGGCCAGGTTGACGACGGCGTCGAGCTCTTCCTGCGACGAGAAGTTGGGGTTGGCCACCGGGTTGTCGACGCCGGGGTACTTGTCGCGGAAGGCTTGCAGGATGCCCTTGTAGTTGGCCCATTCGTCGGGCAGAGCGATCAGGTTGACCTTGCCCTCGGTCTTGCAAGCCGCGGCGAGCGCCGACAGATCGGCACCGCCTGCTGCTGCAGTGGTGCCCGGCGCCGCAGTGTCTGCGGGTGCCGCGGTCGTCGCCGCTGGGGCTTCGGTCGCGGTGGGTGCTGCGGTGCCGGCCGACGTCGCGGCGGGTGCTGCGGTATCGGATGAAGCCTTCTTGTCATCGCCACATGCAATCAGCACGATGCTGAGCACGGCAAGCGACGCAAGAGTTTTTCGGGTCGTCCTTGATGTCATCATTGACCTCCAGTTCACGGATTGGGTGGGACGATCGCGAACCGTAGCAGCCAGCCGCCAGTCCACGATCAGGCGGCGTGAACGGCGTGTGAACCCAGGGTTACCCGGAGGTGGCCGGGGCCTGAAACGTCAGACGAGAACGCTCTCGGGCTCCGGGTCTGATTCGGGCTCCGGCGTATGACGACCCTCGACGTTGAGCCTCGGCAGGATGCGGTCGAGCGACTTCGGGAGCCACCAGTTCCTCGCACCGAGGAGCTCCATCGTTGCCGGCACCAACACCATGCGGACCAAGGTCGCGTCGACGAACACCGCGGCCGCCAGCCCGAGACCGAACAGCTTCAGGTTGCGGTCGTCGCCGAGCACGAAGGCCGAGAACACGCAGACCATGATGATGGCAGCCGCGGTGATGACCCTGGCGGTGGCGGCCAGCCCATCGGCGACGGCCGTGCCGTTGTCGCCCGTACGAACGAACTCTTCCTTCATGCGCGACAGCAGGAAGACCTCGTAATCCATCGACAGGCCGAACACGATCGCAAAGAGCATCATCGGCACCCACGGCTCGATCGGGCCCGTCTGCTCGACACCGATGGCGCTCTTCAGCCAACCCCATTGGAAGATGGCGACGATCACGCCGTACGACGCGCCGATCGAGAGCAGGTTCATGATCACTGCCTTGATCGGCACGAGCAAACTGCGGAACACACACATCAGCAGCAAGAAGCTCAGGATCAGGACGGCCCCGATGAGGATGGGCAGGCGGCCGGCGATGTAGCTGGAGAAGTCGATTCCGCCGGCGGTGAAGCCGCCCACGATCACGCTGGCACCCACGGCGTCGAGTTCGCTGCCGCGAAGCCGACTGACCAGGTCCCTGGTTTCTTGGTCCTGCGCTGCCGTCGTCGGCGCGACGATCCACGTCCACGTCGCCGGAGTCACGGGCGCGCCGGCGGCGGTGCGCAGTTGCTGACCAGGTGTGGCGAATGCAACGCCCGGATCGGCCTGGAGCGCTGCGTCGACCTTGGCAGCGATCTCGGCGGTCATCTTCGGGTCGTCGCTGATCAGCGCCAGCTTGCCGCTGAACCCTGGCCCGAACCCCTCGGCGACGAGGTCGTATGCCCGGCGCGTCGTCTGGTCCTTCTTCAACACGCCGGAGTCGGTGAACCCGAGGCGGATGGACAGCAGCGGCGACGCGAGCACGAGCAAGCCGATGGCCCCACCGAAGAAGGCGCGCCATGGGCGGTGTTGGATGACCCGGCTCCAGCGATACCAGAAACCTCGTTCGGTGGCCTTGTGGGCCCGGTGCTTCATCGGGCTGCGGAGAGCGCGACCGAACGGCAGGTAGCCGGCGCCCATGATGCCGAGGGCCAGCAGTGCGGCGATACCGATTGCCGGTCCGAGCGTCTTGGTGAACACACCGATCAGCGCGATCGACACGAACACACCGACGGCGATGCCGGCAGCGCGCGACGTGGTGTCGATCTTGTCGCCGACGAACCCGAGCAGCGCAGGCAGCAGTGTGAGCGAGGCGACCATCATCACCAAGACGGCGGCAGCACCGGAGATCGCCAGACCGTTGACGAACGCCAGACCCATCGCCATCAGCCCGAGCAGCGAGATCATCACGGTGATTCCAGCGAACAACACGGCCCGACCGCTGGAGTCGATCGAATCCATCACGGCGGCTTCCGGGTCGAGGCCGTTGTGCAATCCCTCGCGATAGCGCGAGACGATGAACAGCGCGTAGTCGATTCCGACGCCGAGCCCGATCATTGCCGCCATCTGCGGCGCGAAGTCGGGCATCGAGAAACCGTGACTGGCAATCCCGATCAGGCCGATGCTGACCCCGAGCCCGAAGATCGCCGTGCCGACCGGCAGACCCATCGCCTGGACCGACCCGAAGGCCAAGAGCAGGATGATCACGGCAGCAAGCAGGCCCAGCAGTTCGCTCTCGGGGAACTTGATGGCGTTGAAGATCTGGCCGCCGTACTCGATCGTCAGACCGGAGACGTTGACCTCCTCGCCGCGTTGCTTGATGTCGTCGGCGAGCGCGAGGAACTGGGCTTGCGTCCGCTTGCCGACGGAGAGATCGGCGAAGGCGATCGGCTTCGTGCTGCTGATCTGCGATGCACCCTGGTCGTCGTAGGGGCTGGTCAGCTTGATGCCGGGGAACTTGGCGACGTCGTCGAAGAACGAGACCATGGCCGTCTTGACGGCCGGATCCTGGATGCCCTGCGGTGCGGTGAACACGATCTGGGCCGGCTGACCGTCCGCCGTGTTGTCGCCGGCTCTGGCGAATGCATCTTGCACCTGCTTCGACTCGCTGTCGGGCTGGGTGAAGTCGGTGTGGTAGTCGGGCTTCAGCGCCCCGCTGATGGCCGAGAGGCCGATCAGCAGCGGTAGCCAGATGGCAAAGACCATGATCCAGCGTTGGCGAAAGCTGAATCGAGCGATACGAGCGAGCACGTGGGACCCCTCCGGTTTCGTGCGCCGAGCCATTGGCCGTCGGCGGTTGCCTCGTGCGCGACGCTACCCTCGGCAGCATTGACGATCGGTGTGACATTCGACTCGGGTGGAGCGAGGAGCTCGATGCGGCGTGGCGTGCACTCGACTTGGCGGA
>JAYVOI010000379.1:0-6789 GCA_043758005.1 Ilumatobacteraceae bacterium | reverse complement strand
CAACATCAAGGTCGACCGCGAGGAACGCCCGGATGTCGACGCCATCTACATGGATGCGGTGCAGGCGATGAGCGGCCGTGGAGGCTGGCCGATGACGGTCTTCCTGACCCCCGACGGCCACCCCTTCTACGGCGGCACGTACTTCCCGAAGCCGAACTTCTTGCAGCTGATGGCGGCGATCGACGACGTCTGGGTCACCCGACCCGACGATGTCCGCCAGAACGTGGAGGCGCTGGGGAACGCGATCCGGCGCACGTCGCTGGTCGAGCCGGCCACCGATCTGCCAGGGATCGCCGAGCTCAATCAGGCGCTCGAGCAACTCGCCGCGTCGTTCGACTCGACGTGGGGTGGCTTCGGCGCGGCACCGAAGTTCCCGTCGACGATGAGTCTCGATCTCGTGCTGCGCGCCTACCAGCGAGCGCCGCAAGACGACGCCAGCACGATCGTCACGACATCGCTCGACGCGATGGCGAGCGGTGGCATGTACGACCATCTCGGCGGCGGCTTCGCGCGCTACTCGGTCGACCGCGAATGGCTGGTACCGCACTTCGAGAAGATGCTGTACGACCAGGCCCTGCTGGCGCGCGTGTACCTCCACGCCTACCAGGTGCTCGGCACGCCGCACTGGCTGCAGGTCGTCGAGGAGACGATCGGGTACGTGCTGCGCGAGCTGCGCCATCCGTCCGGCGGATTCCTGTCAGCCGAGGACGCCGACTCGCCCGACGAGCACGGCCACGGCCACGAGGGTCTGTTCCACACCTGGACGATCGACGAGGTGCGCGATGTGCTCGGTGCCGACGCTGATGTCGCCCTCGAGTGGTACGAGTTCACCGACGGCGGGAACTTCGAGGGGCGCACGATCCCGGCCCGTCTGAACCACCGCGGCGATCTGATTCGCCCGCCAGCAGTCGAGTCTGCACGGCGGCGGTTGTTCGAGGCCCGGTCGCAGCGACGACGACCACTGCTCGACGACAAGGTGCTGACCGAATGGAACGGGTTGATGCTCTCGTCCCTCGCCCAGGCCGCGTCGGCATTGGACCGGCCCGAGTGGCTCGAGGCCGCGGTTGCCAACGGCCGCTTCCTCCTCGACAACCTGCGCGGCCCTGACGGTCGCTGGCACCGATCGTGGCAGGCAGACGGCCAGCCTCGAGCCCGCCACACGGCGCTCGCAGCCGACCACGCCGCGCTCGTCGACGCGTTCACCCGGCTCGCCGAAGCAACGGGCGATGGCACCTGGATCGACGAGGCCCGGGCTGTTGCCGACACCATGCTCGATCACTTCTGGGATGTCGACAACGGCGGATTGTTCTCCATCGCCGATGACGGCGAGCAACTCGTCGCCCGCCAGAAGGACCTGATGGACAACGCGACCCCCTCCGCCAATTCGATCGCAGCGGTTGCCCTGCTCCGTCTCGGCGCGCTCACGGGCGAGGCCCGGTACTCCAACCACGCTGAGCAGCTCCTGCGACTGCTCGCACGCCTGATGCCCCAGGCGCCGAGCGCGTTCTCCAACGCATTCGTCGCGGTCGATCTCGTCGCCACGGGCATGACCGAGATCGCCGTGGTCGGTGATCGACCCGATCTCGTGCGCGCCGTCCAGTCTCAGTGGCTGCCGAACGCGGTGCTCGCATGGGGCTCACCGTACGAGTCGCCACTGTGGGAGCAGCGCTCCCCCGGCTTCGCCTACGTGTGCCAGCACTACGCGTGCCAGACCCCGACGGACACCGTTGACGCGCTCCTCACCCAACTCGCCGCCACCACCTGATCTCCGCCGGGCCGACCGTCCGAATTCTCGGGTCCTTGTGAATCGTCAGTGACGATACGCGCCGAGCTCTCTCGGATCTGGGCGCCACACTGCGCTCACCGGCGCAGATCGTGGGAGAGCGTGGCGCCCAGATCGAAATGGGCGCAGCCGAGTTTCGTCACGGACGATTCGGGAGGGGGTCGGGCGCGCGGGACGCGGCCTCAGGCGGGTGGCCGGGCGGGGCGGGTCAGGCGGCGGATTTCTCGAGGATGTGCACACCGCACGCGGATCCGAGGCCGATCACGTGGGCCAGGCCGACCTTGGCGCCGTGGATCTGGCGATCACCGGCCTCGCCGCGCAGATGGTGACAGACCTCCCAGATGTTGGCGATCCCGGTCGCCGCAATCGGATGTCCTTTGGACTGCAGGCCGCCGGAAACGTTCACGGGCGTCGACCCGTCGCGCCACGGTGCGCCGGATTCGAAAAAGTCGACAGCACCGCCGGGTGGGCACAGCATGAGGTTGTCGTAGTGCACCAGTTCGGCTGTGGCGAAGCAGTCGTGCAACTCCACCAGGTCGAGGTCCTCCGGGCCGATCCCAGCCTTCTCGTACGCAACGGTGGCGGCATTTCGAGTGAGCGTGTTGACATCGGGCAGCACCTGGCACGCCTCTTGCCATGGGTCGGTCGTCAGCACCGATGCCGAGATCTTGATCGCCCGTCGTTGCTGCTCGAGCGACAACGTCTTCAGCTTGGCGTCGCTGACCACCACCGCTGCGGCAGCACCATCGCAGTTGGCCGAACACATCGGCCGCGTGTTGGGGTAGGCGATCATCATGTCGTTCATGATCTCGTCGAGGGTGAACCGCTTCGAGTACGCAGCCAACGGGTTGAGCGTGGAATGAGCGTGGTTCTTCTCGCTGATCTTGGCGAACAACTCGAAGCTCGTGCCGCCGTACTTGTGCCCGTACTCCATGCCGACCTGGGCGAACACGCCCGGCATCGCATCGGTGCCGATGCGGCCGTCGGTCGTCGCCACGGCTCCGTACCGACCGTTGGGCTTCCAGGTGTTGCCGTCGCTCTTGGCGCGCCCGCCGCCGCCGAGCAGGCCGGCACCCGCCAACTTCTCGACCCCGACTGCCAGGCCCATGTCGCACTCGCCCGACTTCACGGCCATGATCGCGGTGCGCAACGCTGTCGCACCCGTCGCGCAGGCATTGGCCACGTTGTAGACCGGGATGCCCGTCTGGCCGATCTGCTTCTGCAGTTGCTGACCGATCCCGGCGTTGGCCTGCATGAGGCAACCGGCGGCGAGCACACCCATGTCTTTCATGGTCACCCCGCCATCGGCGAGCGCACCGAGTGCAGCCTCCGACGCCAGGTCGATGGTGTCCCTGTCGGGATGCTTGCCGAACTTCGTCATCCTGATCCCCAGGATCCACACGTCGTCGCTCATTCGCTGCTCCAGTCGCTCAGTGTCGTCAGGCGGGTTCGAAGCCGAACCCGATTGCTTCCGTGCCGTCGTCGTCGGTGCCCAGTGAGTAGGTCGCCAGGCGCACCTTCATGCCCAACGAGACGTGCTCGGGTGTCGGCTCGACGTTGATCAGGTTGCCCCGCACGCTGGTGCCGTCGCAGTCGACGATGGCCGACACGAACGGAACCTGCACTCCCGGAGCGGCGAACGTGACGATGGTGAACGATCGGACCTCGCCGTCGGTCGCCACGTCGGCCGAACCGAACTCGGTCCCGCCACAATTGGCGCAGGCGTTGCGTCGGTCGAAGTACCTCGCCCCGCATGTCGGGCACTCGTGGGCGACGAGATGAGGGCGGTCACCGAGCGCCAGATAGTCGACCAACGGAACCTGCGATGCCATTGCGGTGACGATAGTTACCACTGGTTGTAGTGGACGACCTCGATGACCGATCGGCGTGGTCGCGTCGTCGCAGACCCGCTGGGGCGGTCGCTCGCAGCGCGATGCCCCAGGGCGATCGCACCGACCGACACCAGCCCCTCCGGCACGCCGAGATCGGCGAGCAACACCTCGACGTTGCGGAAGATGCCAAAGTACAGCGCGCCGAGATGCCGGGCTTCGACCAGCAACAGCAGGTTCTGGATGGCCATCGCCGTGTCGGTCAGCCAGAACGGCACCGGCCAGTTGGCGGCGATGTCGAGTCCGTGCCCGGCCTTGTCGGCCTCGGAGTAGCGCGAGGTGTAGGCGCCCGGATCGGCGATCGGCAAAATGATCACCGGGGCCAGCAGCACACCGTCCTGGGTCTTGGCGAACCAGGCCTCGGCGTCGGTGGTCTGCCAGAAGGATGCAACCGCGTCGCCGGTCAGCACGATGAAATGCACGCCCTGGCTGTACCCGGCCGATGGTGCGTGACGGGCGATGTCGACCAGGTCGGCTACGACCGCTGGGTCGACAGGATCGGTGCTGAACTCACGGGTCATCCGGCGGCGCCGGACGACATGCTCGACGGTCGCGACCTCGCCGGACCGGTGTGACTCGGTCAGCGAGCGCCCAGTTTCAGCAGTTCCTCCGCCATCACCCAACCGTGCACGACCAGCGACCCACCCTTGCGGACGTTGACGGTCGTGAACAGGGCGGTGAGCTCTGGCTTGATCTTGTCGGGCTTCATCGTCTCGTGGTCGAGGAAGCCACTCTGACCGTTGGACTTCACCACGAACGACTGCTCGTCGTAGTTGGAATCGACACCGAACCGCTTGGCCAGGCGCCGCCCCCACGCACGCTCTTCACCGACGGCACGATGACCGGGCCGAGGAATCAGTTCGTCGACCTGCTTGAACGCCTCGAGGGCGTCGACCGTGACAAAGCGCGACCCGATGACGACGTCTTCGTCGGGGAACGCCATCAAGGCTCGATGGAACGCCTCGCCCATCAGGCCTTTCAGCACCTGATCGCGCCGACTGGTGCGCTTCACGCTCATCAACCCGACCAGCACACACGGCGTGCCGCCGATGCGCTCGAGGGTCGAGAACGTACATCCGTGCAGCTTGTCGTCGATGCGCGCTGTCGTGCACAGCACCCAATCTTCTTTGGCCTTCGACAACACTCCGATGTCGAATGCTCCGCCCATTGACGCCATTTCGTCGAGATCGGCGTCGGTGAGCGCTGCACAGTCCCTGGTTTCCACCTGGATTGGCATGCTGTAGAGCTCCCCATGTCGTCGTGCGAAGCCTCCATTGTGCCAGAAAAACAGCCAAATCGAAAAGGCGGACGACGATTAGAGCATCACGGCCTCGTGACCGAGCAACATTCGCAGCTCACCGACGGCTCGATCGAGGTCGACGCAGAACTCGTCTGCCAGGCGCAATATCTTTCCCTGACCGATGTGGAGGTAGACCGGCGAGTCTCCGGGGTGCTCGCGAAGAATCTTTCGGATCTGGTGAATTTTCAGCTCGTTGAGTGACGTCGACGGCACCTTCAGCCGCAACGACGCCGACGAACCGGTGTCGAGACCCTCGATGATGTTGACGTCGAGCGCCATGAAACCGACCCGTACTTCGTCGCGCTTGTCGACGCGACCCTTGACGGTGACGATGGCATCGTCGACCAGCTTGTGGCCGAGCTCCATCAGGGCACGAGGGAACACGGTGACCTCGATCGTGCTGTCGAGGTCCTCGAGCACGAACACAGCCATCTGGTCACCCTTCTTGGTGAACTTGCGGGTCATGTTGGTGATCACCCCCCCGAGTATCAGCACCGCGCCGTCGTCGCGCTCCGGTGCCTCGGCGATGCCACAGTCGACCTTGCGCCGCAACGCCGCCTCGACTCCGAGCAGCGGGTGGTCGGAGACGTAGAGGCCGAGCATCTCCTTCTCGAAGCGCAGCCGGTCACTCTTGTCGAACTCGTTGATCGGGATCGCGACCCGCTCGTCGAATCCCTCGACACCCTCACCGCCGAGGTCACCGAACAGGCTCATCACCCCCTGATCGCGCTCTCGCCGGCGCACCAGGGTGCCGTCGATGATCTGCTCGAACACCATCAGCAACCCGCGGCGCGGGTGCCCGAGCGAATCGAATGCGCCGGCCTTGATCAGCGACTCGACGGTGCGCTTGTTGAGCACCGGCTCGGGCACGCGTTCGGCGAAGTCGTGGAACGAGTCGTACGGCCCGTTGGCGTCGCGCTCGCCCAGGAGCAACTCGACGAGTCCCTCACCGACGTTGCGGATCGCCGAGAGGCCGAACGTGATGGCGCCTGGCGAGCCCGCCGGCAGCGTCACTTCCTCGGCGATTTCCTCGGGCGTGACGGTCGCGAAGTCCATGACCGACCGGTTGACATCAGGTGTCAGCACCTTGATGCTGCCACTGCGTGCGTCGGAGAGGTACACCGCGGCCTTGTCGAGATTGCTCTTCACACTCGACAGCAAGCAGGCGAAGTACTCCACCGGGTAGTGCGCCTTGAGGAACGCAGTCTGGTAGGTGACCAACCCGTAGCCGAACGTGTGGCTCTTGTTGAACGCGTAGTCGGCGAACTTCTCGATGACATCGAACAGTTGCTTGCCCAGCGCCTGGCCGTACCCGCTGTTCTCGGCTCCCGCTTCGAACGCGGCGCGCGCTGCCGCCATGACCTCGCGGGATTTCTTGCCCATGGCCTTGCGGAGGTTGTCGGCCTCGGCCAACGAGTACCCGGCGAACTTCTGGGCGACGCGCATCACGCTCTCCTGATAGATCATCAGGCCGTACGTGTCTCCCAGGACCTCCTCGGCGTCGGGGTGGAAGTACTCAACGGGCTTGCGGTGGTTCTTGCGGTCCGCGTAGTCGTAGTGCATGTTGACGCTCATCGGGCCGGGCCGGTACAGCGCCAGCACGGCCGACACGTCGTCGAAGGAGTTGGGCGCCAAGGACCGCAGCAGCGTGCGCATCGGCGGGGACTCGAGCTGGAACACGCCCATGGTGTCGCCCCGGCTCAGCAGTTCGAAGGTGGCGATGTCGTCGAGGGCGACCGCGTCGATGTCGAACGATGGGTCGTGGGTGCGGTGGATCATCTCGACGGTGTCGGTGATCACGTCCAGGTTGCGCAGGC
>JAYVOI010000378.1:0-2881 GCA_043758005.1 Ilumatobacteraceae bacterium | reverse complement strand
TGAGATCGCTGGTCTCCAGGGCGATCGAATGGTCTGGCACCGGTGCTTCCGCCGCCTCGGTCGGGGGGCGCGCCGAGGGCGCCGTGATCGCCCCGGTCATCGTCGACCGAGGCGGCGGAACAGCCACGCCAACCCGAGGAAGACGAAGGCGATGATGGCGATGGCGATGATCCCCAGGGCCTGGGAACCCTTCACGCCATAGCGCAGGTCGAGCGTCGAGGCCTGGCTTCCGGCGCTCGCTCGCAGCCCGATCGCGTAGTCGCCGGCGAGAGCGTTCTTGGCGGGTTTGATGATGGCGACCACCTGGGTCGTCTCGTTCGGCTTGACCTCGTCGACCTTGGGGGGATCGAACGTGACGGTCCAGCCCGACGGTGGAGTTGCCGCGAACTGCACGGCGTCGACGGCTGCGGTGCCGGTGTTGCCGACGACCAACGTCACCCGCTTCTCGCTGTTCGCCTTGCCACTGAAGTTCAACCGCTGGTCGGCCGTGGCGACGTCGAGCTTCGACGATCCGGTGACCTCCGCGGTCAGTTGGAACGAGCCAGAGGCGCCGGAGTCCGACGTGATCGTGACCGGGATCGGGTAGCTCCCTTCGGCGGCCGTATCGGGAGGTGTCGCTGAGACCTTCACCTGTGACGTGCCATCGGCGTCGACCGACACGGTGTTGGCGTTGGACGCGGCGACCGGCGACGCGGTCACCGTCCATCCTTCGGGGCCTTGCGCGGCGAAGGTGAAGGTCTGTGTCTCGGGGGTGTTGTTCGTGACGGTCAGCGTGTAGCTGAACGCGGTTCCCGGGTCGCCGCGCAACGACGGGAAGTCGGCTTTCACGCCCACACCGGAGTCCACCTCGGCCTGCACCTGCACGTCGAGTGGCAGGGCCGACTGGCCGGCGCCGTCGGTCACGGTGACCTGCATCGTGTAGTCGCCCGCCGCCGCGTCGGGGGGCACCGTCACTTCCGCGGTGACCTTGCCGGGCGTGTCGGGTTCTGCGGTGACAGCGTTCACGACGAACCCTCCGCCTCGCAGTGTCGTCTTCCAGCCGGGCGGCATCTGATCGACCGCGATTTGGGCAACGCTGACTGCGGGGGCAGTGACGGAGAGATCAAACTTCACCGTGGAACCCGGGCGGGCGACTACCGATGGGTAGGGAGTCGAGATCACCAGATCGGCCGCTTGTACCCGGCCTCCCGAATCGATCCAAACCAAGCTGGTCGCGGCGATCGCCACTGTCGCGGCGCACCGCAGCAACCTTCCCGGGGAGCACCAACCGCGCTTCGCTGTCGACATCGCAAACCTTTCGACGAATGGATCCGATCGGAGTGTCGCAGTGCGCGGTTCAGGAGGGCGTTGCGTCAACGTTGTGGCGAGGCAAAGGCACGACTCGTGCCGGGCTCAGGCTGCTTCGCCCGCACCTCGATACTCGATCAACAGCAGTGTCGCGTCGTCGTTGAGACCGGTTCCCACGTAGCTCACGACATTGGCGGAGAGCCGCCGCACGGTCTCGGCAACGGGGACCTGGTCGTGCGAGGAACGCACGAGGAAGTCGGCGAGACGGTCCGGGCCGAAGAGCGTGCCGTCCGGCGACCTCGACTCGGTGATGCCATCCGTGTAGAACAAGATCCGGTCGCCGCGCTGCAACGCGATCGCGGCCACCTCGACGACATGGCCGCCCAGTCCCATCGGCGTCGAAGGGGAACACTGCAACTCCCCGGCGTAGGTGTCGTTGCGGACGAGCATCGGCAAGACATGTCCGGCGTTGAGCCAGCTCAGGACACCGGTCGAGAGGTCCAAGGTGCCGATCTGGCCGGTGACGAAGTACGACTTGCCGAACTGCTCGGCGATCAACCGATCGGTGTGTCGGTACGCGGTGGTGAGGTCGCCCTGCTCGCGCCGCACGTTGCGGAGGCTGCCGACCGCCGCGGTCGACAGCAAGACCGCTGACATGCCATGGCCGACTGCGTCGACGATGGCAAAGTCGAGACGGTGATCGTTCAATGCGTAGTCGAACGAGTCGCCGCCGATCTCGTACGCGGGCTCCAGGATCCCGCCGACCGACACGCTGGCGGTGGTGCACGACAGTGGCGGCAGCAAGCTCCACTGCGCCTCCGCTGCGGGCGACATCGGTTCGGAGCGCCGCGATCGGTGCCAGACATCGGTGTATCGACGTCGGGTGACCAGCACCATCACCAGTGCCGCGACGACGGGCCTCAACACGTCGCGCCGCGCCGAGTCGTCGGTATCGGCGTCGGTGTCGAAGACCAGCTCGATCACGCCGATCCGTTCGGTCCCGTCGGTCAGCGGCACCCACAGAACCGGCTCGTTCGTCGAGGTGATGATCTCGTCATTCGCGAACGCGCGGCCGGCGAGGGTTCCCTCGATCATCATCGCCTCGCCGTCATCGCCCGTCACCGAGACCTGCTGCAGAACCCGCAGGCCGTAGTCGGCGACGAACAGCCGCCCGCTGCTGGCACCGACGGCATCGCACACGACGTCGATGAGTGGTGCCATCTCCCAAGGCGGGACGCGCTCGGCGGTGTCGAACAGCCGGGCGACAGCCCGCCCCAGCGACGCTTCGTCCGGTGCGGGGTCGCCCGTCATCGCGAACGGGGAGGAATTGTCGGTTGGATCACGCTGCATCGATCCTAGACGAAGGGCTTCGGAGTGCTCACCTCACCCGGTCGACGCTGGCGCTAGTTCGTGGGCGCGCGCGTCGGCGGTCACGGTGACCGGGATGCCATTCAGCACGGCGTTTCCCGACACCGGGTCGAAGGCGTCGCCGTCGGTGAGGATGTTCGTGTTGACGCCGGGTCGGCCCTCGGCGACGCGAAGCCGTGCTCCCGGCGCATCGTGACCCCAGCCGTATGGAAGACACACCACACCG
>JAYVOI010000377.1:0-2885 GCA_043758005.1 Ilumatobacteraceae bacterium | reverse complement strand
CCCGAACGACTGCGCCGAGCACTGCACCGACTGGCCGGCGAGTACGACGCGGTCCTGATCGATTGCCCGCCTTCACTCGGCAACCTGACCATGAGTGGCCTGATCGCTGCGGATCTCGCGGTGATCGTCGTCGAGCCCGCCGCATTGGGGCTTCGAGGCATCGGGGCGGTCGCCGATGCCATCGACGATGTCTGGAACGAGCACAACACCGATCTCGAACTGGCCGGGGTGATCGTCAACAAGGTCCCGGCGATCAGCGGCGAAGCGGATCGGCGCTACGACGAACTTGCCCGCATCGTGGGGCGCAAGACCATCTGGCAGCCTTCGGTGCCGCAGCGGGTGATCGTCAACCAGGCGATCGGCGAGCGCCGGGCGGTTCATTCGTTCGGCGCCCGCTCCGCAGAGGTCAGCGAAGCGTTCGACAAGCTGTGGGCCAAGCTGCGCCGAGCCGCTCGCTCGTAGCGCCCCGCTGGTCGGGTCAGACCGCGCCCGCCACGTCGATCAGACGCAACCCACCACGGCCGTCGAAGGTCAGCCCGGCCTTGCCCTGGACCAGCCGCTGGATCCCGTCGCCGACCAGTTCGGCACGCCACCCCTGAAGCAGGCGGGCATTCTCGTCTCCGCGCAGTAGGGAGACGAGGTCGGCGCGTGTGGCCAGCAAGGTCGTGTCGACACGCTGCTTGCGGGCCAGATCGGCCATCCACGCCGACACCAGCGCCACCGCCGGCCGAAGGTGCCGATCGAGTTCCTCCCCGTCGGGTACCGGGAGGTCGACGTCGGCGCGCTGGCCGTCGGCGACCGCGTCGAGGATCTCCTTGCCGAGGTTGCCCTTGCTATGCCGTTCTTCGACGCCGCGTGCCTGGACGAGGTCGTGGGTGGTCTTCGGTTGGCGCTGGGAGATGCCGAGGATTGCCAGGTCGGGAAGGATCTGGCGGACGGGTACGTCGACCGACATCGCCCGCCGTTCGCGCCACTCGCAGATCGCCCTGGCGACGCTGCGTGCTCGCGGTTTGAGCATGCGCACGTCCTTGATCCGCAGCCACGCCTGGCTGGGATCGGTGCCCGACGCAGGACGTTGTCGCAGCTCCTCGCACGCCTCGGCCACCCACTCCGACCGCCCGAGCTCGGCGATCTGCCGATCGAGTTGGTCCTGCAGGGCCAGTAGGTGATCGACGTCGGCCGCGGCGTACACGAGTTGCTCGTTGGTGAGCGGACGACGAAGCCAGTCGGTGAGTCGATCGCCCTTGGCTGCAGAGACCTTGAGCTCGGCCATCAGCAATGACACGAGCGACGGTGTGCTGTAGCCCAGGAAGCCCGATGCCAACTGGGTGTCGTACATGCGAGTCGGCACGGCCCCACACGCGTGGGTCAACACGTCGAGATCCTGTTGCGCGGCGTGCAGCACGGCGATGACGTCGCTGGCGAACAACCGTCGCATTGCGGCGAGATCGACCGCCAGTGGGTCGACCAGCGTCGTTTCGGTCGGCGTGGCGAACTGCATGAGGGCCAGCTTCGGGTAGTACGTGCGCTCGCGATGGAACTCGGTATCCAGTGCGTAGCGCGGTTCAGCGCACAGGCGGTCGACGAGCGCCTCGAACTCCGACTGAGAATCGACCCACCGATACGTCACGCAGGCTGATCCCCGGCCACAGTGCCGCGCCCACTGATGATCCACGCCATCGTGCCACCCTCGACGTTGACCGCGTCGAGACCCTGCCCCACGAGGAACTCGCAGGCGCGGTAGCTGCGCGCGCCGCTCTTGCAGATCACGTAGTTGGTCGAGTCGGAGGAGAACTGGGCGAGCGCTGCGGGCACGCTGGCGAGCGGCACCAGGACTGCCCCGGGCACGTGACCGGCTGCGTACTCGTCGGCCTCGCGAACGTCGATCAACGTGGCGCCTGACTGGAGCGCGGACTCGAGTTCCTCGACGGTGACTTCGGAGACAGTCATGATCCTGCAGGCTAGAGGGTTCCCAGGTCGCCAGGCGTGTTGATGTTGCGCAGATCGGCCAGCGGGACGGCTATCCAGGCGATGTCGAGGTCGACGATTGCTCGGTGCATGGCACGCTCGCCCGCCAGGAACTGCGCCCGGAGCGGCGCCACAGAGCGCTGCGACCAAATCGCACACATCGGCTCCGGTCCGTCGCTGCGGGCCATGGCCGCGTCGTGCCCATCGAGCCCGGCGATCAGGCTGGTCACCGTCGCCACCCCGAGACGTGGCATGTCGCAGGCAACGACCACGGCAGGGGCACCGACCGACAACGCGGTGAGCAGACCGCCCAGGGGGCCCTCGCCGGGAAACTCGTCGTCGACGTTGTCGAGGCCGAGGCGGCGCAACGCCGCGGCCTCACCGCCGACGGTCACCACCGGCGAGCACCCGGCGGCCTCGAGGACATCGGCGACCCGACGGGCCATCGGCACACCATCGACCAGCATCGTCGCCTTGTCTGCGCCCATGCGCCGGCTGGCTCCCCCGCACAGCACTGCACCGATCGGGTCGCCAGGCACGCGGAACCTGTCGTCGGTCAATCGTCGGAGGGGATGCCGCTGGGATCGAGTTGTTGCATGAACACCGCGATCCGTTCGGCCTCGTCGTGCTCGCCGATCGCCGCGGCCGTCACCCGGAGGCCGCGCAGACACCGGAGGAAGCCTCGATTGGTGTCGTCGGCCCATCGCACGTAGCCGGATCCGCGCCAGCCGTTGGCGCGCAACGCGTCGAGCCCACGGTGGTAGCCGACGCGGAACGCCGCGTAGCGTTCGATCTCGTCGCGCCCCAGGCTGCCGAGCGCGGCCCAGGCGTTCAGCGATCGGGGGTTTGCGGCGACGATCTGGGCGACCAGCGCGCGGCGATCATCGAGCGACGCGACGAGTGCCTGCCGCAAACCC
>JAYVOI010000376.1:0-6875 GCA_043758005.1 Ilumatobacteraceae bacterium | reverse complement strand
CGCGAGATCGCCCCGCTCTCGAGGGTCTGCGGAGCCAGCTCGGAACATCCTTCACGCCGGTTGTCGCCGATGTTGCCGACGACACGATCGCCTCGCGCCTCATCGCCGAACACCAACCTCGCATCCTGGTGCTCAACGCCGGCGCGACGCCCTACCTGGCGACGATTCAGGACCAGACGTGGGAGACCTTCAGCGGGAACTGGAACGTCGACGTCCGCCACGTGTTCGAGTTCGCCCGCGCAGCGCTGCTCGCGCCGCTCGCGCCCGGTTCGTCGGTGATCAGCCTGTCGAGCGGCGCAGCACGAAACGGCTCGCCGATGAGCGGCGGCTACGCCGGCGCCAAGGCGACGATCGGGTTCATCAGCTCCTACGCCGGCTCCGAGTCCGAACGTCGTTCGCTGGGCATTCGGTTCGTGGCCCTGCTGCCCAAGCTGACGCCGGCAACCGGTCTGGGTTCGACGTTCGTCGACGCCTACGCGGGGTACGCCGGCATCGGCACCGACGCCTATCTCGAACAGCTCGGCTCGATGCTGACTGCCGAGCAGGTCGCCGACGCCGTGATCCACCTCGTCGCTCATGGCAGCCGGCCCGCACCGGCGCCCGCCTACCTGCTCACCGCCGATGGCCTCACGAGCCAATGACTTATCAACCCAAAGGAGCACCCATGAAGTTGCCATCGATCGTCACACCATCGGAATGGGAAGCAGCCCGCCAGGAACTGCTGATCAAGGAGAAGGCGGTGATTCGCAGCCGCGACGCACTTGCTGCCGAGCGCCACCATCTCGCGTCGTGATGGCGGCTGTCCCGAACTGTGTCGCTCCCAGGTCGCTCAGCGACCTCCCTGCGACAAAGTTCAGGCGAAGCGGGCCGAACAGCCGCCGTCGAGATAGGACTCGACGTGCCTCGGAACGCATCGATCTGGCCCGCCGCCGCCTCCCAGAGCCGCTCCAGCGGCGGAGCGAGAGGCGACTGCGGATCGCAGCTTGGCGAGCGCTGTCTCGATGCGCAGTCGGGAGAAACCGTCGGGGTAGAGGCGCGTGGTTGCGTCGACGACCACTACGTGGCTGTCCCGAGTTGGAGCTGCAACGGCAGGATGTCCGGTGGACGAGCGCCGACGACCGCGGCGCGCTGGCGGATGTGTTCGTTGTCGTCCGTGAAGTGGATCGGCACCTCGGGGTAGTGCGAACGGACCTTCTCGAGCGCGTCCTCGTCGGGGTGGTGGAACTTGGAGCCGTCGGTGCAGACCAGGACGGCAGCGGGGTCGATCAGGGCCAGCAGACCGTCTGTCATGTTGTTCCGGCTGCCGTGGTGCGACAACTTGAACAGGTCGACGCGCAGCTTCGGTTCGCTTCGCTGCGCAAGCAGTTGGCCAATCGTGACCTCCAGGTCTGCGGCGTAGGCGTCACCCGTGAGGAGCAGCGATGCCCCACCCACCTCGAACAGGATTGCGATGCTCGATCCGTTTGCCACGCTGCCGTCCTCCCCGAACTCACCCAGGCCGCGGGTGAGTGGGTCGTCGAGCTTCTTCAGCAGATCCTCCGTGGGGTCGTCGACCACCCTCATCTGATCTGGCCACCTGTCGAACAGCTTCTCCAGTCGCTTGCGTGACGGCGACAGCAGCGTGCAGGTTGCGCCACCGGGCAGCTCGAAGTGGGGCGGTCCTGTCGGTGGGACGTGGATCGCCTGGCCATCGACCACCCGGTTCCGTCGGTCGCCAGGGATGAGCGCACTCAGCTCATCGCCTTGCCGTACGCCGCGGGTGTCTCCATTGACGAGCCCGTCGATCTCGTCGCGACCGTTGAACCAGATGTCGGCGGATTGGAGGTGCTGCCCACGAAGGGCTTGCACGACGCCATCGATGTGGTCGCGGTCGACGTGGGTGACGATCACGATGTCGAATTGGGGCTCACCGACAGATGCAGCCAGGTGCGCGCCGAGACCCACGTCGTACTTCGAGCCGAGTCCGCCATCGATGAGGATCCGGTGCACATCCGATCCCGACCCGTACTCCACCACGAGGCAGTCGCCGCATGCCGCAGGAAGAGCCGTGAGCCGCACCGGTGCCGGCGCCGAGGCGGATTTCTCACTCGCACTCGACGTCGTTGATCGGCTCACTCTGCCGGGAGCCCGTCGAGCGCGGCGAGGAAGTCGAGGTCGTCGAGATCGGGTTCGGGGTCGTCCTCGCCCGGGAGGCCGCGGGTCGTCACCGTGTGCTTGACCCCCAGTAGCGCGGTCCAGGTCTCGGGGCCGACGATCGCGATCGGATCGATGCCACTGACCTTCTGGAAGTCGCGGACGCGCTGCTGTGTCATCGGACCGTAGATGCCGTCGAGGTTCGCCACGGCGTCGCGTATGAGGCTGCGCACGATCAGAACGGTCTGCAGCACCTTGACCATCGGTCCCGTCTCGTCAGGGTTCACCGTCGCGAGCAACTCGGACCACGTCTGCGGACCGACCACACCGTCGACGGTCAGACCGTGATCACGCTGGAACTGCAGCACGAGCTCGTTGTCGTCCGCGCCGTAGTCGCTGTCGCGGCTGGCGGGTGCATCCGGATGCGCACCGCGGGCGATCAGCGCCTCCATCAGCACTCGTGCTGCCGGCCCGGCGTCGCCGGGCCGGGCGACCAGCGCTGGGGTGAGAGTCGGCGAAGCCGCTTGGCTCGTCGTCGCCGATCCGGCCGTCGGGCTGACGGGCGGGGCAGTTGCAGCAGGCGTCTTGGGACCGATGTTGTACGACGGGTACGCGCCCCACTTCGAGCCCTGCTGTTCGTACTGCTGTCGGCCCTTCGGCAACTCCACCGGTTGCACGTGCCATGGCTCCTTGTTGACATCCGCGAAGGTCATCAGCCCGAACCGGCCCACGTTGTTGCCCAGCCACGTGAAATCACCGGCCATGTCTGCGGCCAAGCCGACCTCATGCATCGAGTGGCCGGGTGGGACTGCCGCAGCCACCCCTGGATGCCTGGAATAGGTCTGCCCGTTCCAGGTGATCGTTCCGTTGGGATCCGGGGAGTGGCGCTCCAGGAACAACTGCAACTGTTGTTGCGGTGTCCGCACGCCCTGGCCCCAACCAACCTTGCCGCCGGAGTCCTCCATCAACGCTTGAACCCGTTCCTGCATGGTTGGGTGCATGCCTGCGAAGTTCTTGCTCCGGGTGATGACCCCGAGCTCGACGCGAGATGTGAACGTCGGATACATGACCATTGTGTTTCCCCATTTCAGACGAGGCTGCTAGGCCACGGTTGGTACCTCGACAACCAGCGCGACTGTTGTGGCGCACCAGTCGGCGCCGGCCGGCGCGAACTGCGACGGGTCGACGGCGGTGATCCCGCGGCTGACCGTTCGAGCGGCGATCAGCTCCAGCATGTTGCTCGGCGGATCCCCGACCGATCTCGATTGCTCGCCGACGGCCGCGAGCTGGAAGGCGTTGGCTTCGAACGGGCTCTCGCTCACGACGATCTTCAGCCAATCCCGCGTGCGCGCCCCCGGCACAGCGTCGACCCCGCTCGACAGCGACAGCTTCATCGGCCCGCCCCGTTCGTTGGCGTTGTCCTCGGTGCCAGCGGCGAGCGTCTTGGTCTGATAGAGGACAGTGCACTCCAAGCGGTCGGTCAGATCGAGCAGCGCGACGTGGAGATCTCGATCCGAGGTGTTCTTCAGATGCATGAAAACGTTCGGCGCATTGCCGTTCGTCCCGTACGGAATCGTGTACTCGCCGGCGAGTGCATACGTCTCCCGATCGGGCGGCAGGGCCATCTCGGCTGGGCCGGCCGGGTAGATCTTCAACTGCACCGCATCGGCGAGCGCTGAACGGTGGCTGCCCAGCTCGCGGAGCTGCTCCCATCGAGCCACGTGCTCCAGCTGCGCCAGCACCGTCGCCGCGGCGCGGGACGGATCCCCGCACGCAACTGCCGACGCGGCAGTGGGGATGGCAGCGGAGCCGTCGGCCCGTAGCACCCGCAGGCATGGGCCGCCGGGTTGGTCGTCTTCGAACCTCACGCGTAGGGCGAGCCCCGCCGGGGACGAGCCGGCGACCTTCTCACGCACATATGGCGACGCGGTGCCCGACGGGCCGCTCGAGGCCAACTTCTGGCGCACCTGTTCGTACGCGCCAGCCGCGACCTCACCATCCGACGGGTCGAACGTGACGGTTGCCGCCGGAAGCGGCACCCACGAGATCACCGCGCGGTACGCGATGTCGGCAGGCTCCCAGCCGATCGGTTCCACGTCAGCCCGACCGGTCTCGACCGTGACCACGCGAACCTCGCCGCACGGCGTGCCATCGGGCTGCAGGCATGCGAGCCGGAACCCCTCACCATCGGCGGGGGCCCGCAATCCATGCACGGCCCCGGCATCGACCGACCAGCCGGAGTCGGACTTCGTCATCAGGAACGACGGTGGCTCTGGCTCGATGGTGCCGTCGAGGAACAGGCCGTCGCCGAGGCCGCCGACGTCTTCGGGGTAGACGCCGGGCCGTTGACGTTCCACCGTGCGCTCCAGACGGGAGCGAACGGCGGCGATCACCGTGCGGTAGTCTGCCTTGCTGCCGATGGTCTCGAGCACGTCGATCATCGTCGCCGTGAACGCACCGCGGTGCTCGTCGCCGACGATCAGCTCCTTCGCCAGCTCCGACGACTGGCAGGCGGTCAGCGCAACGTGTCCGGTCGCCGTCCGCTTCTCGAAGTGCTGCAACGTACCGTCCAGGAAACTGTCGAGTGGGCGGGGTCCCTTCAGCTTGGCGATTGCTGCCTGAGCCGACGGCTCTGCGTCGCGGGCAATCGCTGGATCCCATTGCCGCACGGCGACGAACGCGTCGCGGGTCCCGTCGCCGGAGTGACAGCAGTCGAGCATGGCGACGACGTGTGCCCCGCGCCCGGCGACCTCGTCGAGCAAGAGGCCCAACTCCTTGTCGGCGAGCGGCCAGACGAAGTGTCCGCCGGCCTCCTGACCGGTATCGAACACCAGCAGGTTCTGGAGCTTGCCCGACGCATCGCCATAGGCGAACTCGGTCGCAGGCAGCTCCTGGCTGCCGTGGCCGGAGTAGGCGAAGAACACGATGTCACCGTTCCCGGCCTGGGCGAGGTGCGACCGGAAGCCATCGACCACTCCCTGCCTGGTTGCCTGATTGTCGGTCAGCGTGACGATGTGGGCGGTCTCGCCGAGCCGACCGCGCAGGTACTGCTCGAGGTGGCGCATGTCGTTGATGCAGCCTTCGAGGGGGGCGTTGATCGGTGGTCCGTAGGCATCAATGCCGACGAGTAGGCAGAAGACCTTGCGATCCATTGCGCGAGTGTCGCGCAGATCGTGACTGCCGTCGCGCAGGACGTGCGCATGAGCCGTTCTGGAACGGCTACAGTCGGCGTCTAGTGGGGGAGGTGGAGTACACCAATCTCCGCCTGTCGTTCAAACAGCGTGGCGATCGTGACTACGAGGTCACCGCATCGATCGACGGCGGACCGACAACGACGTCGACGTTCACGATCCCGATGTCGGACGAGGCGCTGCAAGAAGCGATCCGGAACCTGAGCGCGACCCGCTCGGCGTTGACGGAGCCAGTGACGCGCAAGGTCACCCCGGTGACCGAGCACGGAGTCACCGCCCAGCAGTTCGGGGCGACGTTGGCGGATGCATTGATCACCGGTGACGTCGCAACGATGTTCGACGAAGCTCGGGCGAAGGGTGCCGTGCGCGTGCGGCTCGACATGACCAGCGAGCCCGAACTGCTGCGAATCCCGTGGGAGTTCCTCCGCCGCAACGGCAAGGACCTGGCGAGCCAGCGGGATTCCACCATCGTGCGCGAACTGGCGACCGCCGAGCCGGCCCGGCCGCTCCTCGTCGAGGGCAAGATCCGCATGCTCGGCGTCATCGCCAATCCGACCGGCAACCTCGATGTCGAAGGCGAGAAGCGGCGGGTGACCGAAGCGCTGGAGAAGTGCAAGGACCAGGTCGAGCTGGAATGGCTCGAGAACTGCACGTTCAGGTCGCTCCAACGCAAGCTGCAGGACCCGTTCCACATCCTGCATTTTGTCGGGCACAGCGCGTTCACTCCGGAGGGCGATTCGATCCTCCTGCTGTGCGACGAGAACGGGCAGAGGAAGGAGGTTCAAGCCGACACGATCGCTCAACTGATCGGTCGTCAGAACTCCCTGCAACTCGTCGTGTTCAACTCCTGCGATGGAGCGCGGACCACGCTCGACGATCCCTTCGCAAGCATCGCAACGATGTTGGTGCAGCAGGGCAAGAGCGCCGTCATCGCAATGCAGTTCGAGATCAGCGACAATGCGGCCAAGGCGTTCGCCGAGGAGCTGTACTTCTCCCTCATCGACCGTCACTACCCGATCGATGTTGCGGTGGCCGAAGCGCGCATCGCGATGTTGGACGTCAATCAGATCGAGTTCGCGACCCCGGTGCTCTTCCTGCGCCCTGGATTCGTGAATCTGTTCAACTTCATTGCCGCGTCCGACACGTCCGCAGCCGCTCCGGCCAAGCCACAGCCCGTCGTCGGCCTCCCCCCTCCCAATCTTGCGCCGCCTGCCCCGCCGGCTCGGCCGTCGAAGCCGAGGCGTTGGCTCATCCCCGCAGGGGCAGGGCTTGCCGCGGCGGTCGTCGGCGTTGTCGCAGTGGTGTCGCTGTCATCCGGTGATGACAAAGCCGACGTTGCCACGACCCCTCCCATCGTTGCGGCCGAAGCCCCGGTGCCGACCACGATCAGCGGAGATTCGTACGTCACCATCTTGGACTGCATCGAGGGCCCCATGTTCGTCGCGCCCTTCTTCGATGCGAACCCCGACTTGATCGACGCCGGAATCGACCAATGCGATCCGGCGCGCCAACAGTTGGAGGCCGACGGCCACGATGCTGATCGGATCTATA
>JAYVOI010000375.1:0-2941 GCA_043758005.1 Ilumatobacteraceae bacterium | reverse complement strand
ACTTCGACGAGACGCAGTCGCGCGAAGAGCCCGCCCACTTCGTACGGCGGGTGATGATCGAGTGCCTCGACACTTCGATCGTGGTCGTCGGTGAAGATTTTCATTTCGGCCGGGGCCGCGAGGGCAACGTCGAATTGCTGCGCAAGCTCGGTGTGGAGGGCAACTTCGAGGTGCAGCCGCTGGAGCTCGTGCAGCGCACCGACGGCGTCGACGAGTCGATCAGCTCGACGGCCATCCGCCGCGCACTCGCCGGCGGCCAGGTCGAACTCGCTGCCGAGCTCCTCGGGCGGCCGTTCGAGGCCCGCGGCGTCGTCGTGATCGGAGACCAGCGCGGCCGCCTGCTGGGCTTCCCGACGGCCAACGTCGAGGTGCCCAACGCTGTCTGTGTGCCCGCCGACGGCGTGTATGCCGGGTGGTACGAACGCCCGAACGGCGACATCCACCCGTGTGCGCTGAACCTCGGCCGGCGGCCGACGTTCTACGAACACGCCGATCACTCGCTGCTCGAAGCGCACCTGCTCGATTTCGAGGGCGACATCTACGGCGAGCGCGCCGAGGTGCGCTTCACCAACTTCTTGCGCAGCGAGCGCAAGTTCAACGGCATCGACTCGTTGATCACCCAGCTCAAGCACGACGTCGAACACGCCCGGCTGGCGCTCAACACCTAAGACCCTGTGGAGTGTCTCAGGCCCACCAGGGTGCCTTCAAACACTCCACAAGGTTACGCCTTGGGCCAGATGACCTTGGCGCTGGCGTCGTACAAGCCGGCGACCAGGGTGGTGTTGACCAGCGTGGTGATGTCGGGCACCTGGCCGTCGAACAAGCCGATGTCGGCGTAGGTGTTGACCTCTTGCTCCAGCAGCTTGGTGTCGGGCACGCCGATCGGCAGGTCGCTGGCGGTCGAGTCGCTGATCAGCTTGGACTCGACACCCCAACGGGCGACCTCACCTTCGGGCGACAAGAACAGGGCGTTGCCGTTGGCATTGATCATGCCGACGGCGATGTCCGCGGCGCCCTTGGGATCGGCCAACGCATCGGCCAGGCCCTTCATCGCGGCGCGCATGAAGTCTTCCGACGCTGTGGGGAAATCGCTGAGGAACGTCGAGTTGGTGTAGATCACGCCGAAGCTTCCGGGAATGCCGTAGTCGGCCGGGTCGTAGAGCTTGAACGGGATGCCTGCGGCGGTGAGCTGCAACGGTTCGTTGCTCTTGAAGCCGGGGAAGCCGACGATCTCGGGGATGGCGATGTGCACCTTCGGATCGAAGCCGTCGAGCAGTGCGGTCTGGTAGTCGGTGCCCTCGGTGAGCCCGGCCTTCTTCAGCATTGCAGCGACCGAAGGTGTGATCGCCCCCTTCACTCCGATGGTCTTGCCTTTCAGGTCCGACAGCTCGGTGCTCTGCCCGTCCTTCACGATCAACGCATCGATGCCCGTGCGACCCTCGACCGCCAGGGCGACGAACCCGGCATCGTTGCGGCCGGCGTAGTCGACGACCTCGCTGAAGGAGCCACCTGAGGAGAACTGCGCCTCGTTGGCGGCGATCAACGGGTAGTTGTCGGTCGAGAAGCTGGCCTTGACGTTGACGTCGAGGCACATGTCGTCGAAGTACCCCTTCTGCTTGGCAACCAGAACGTCGACGATCGATGCCGACGCCGCGAAGTCGAAGCTGGAGAGGTAGTTGATGGTGCCGGCCTTCTTGTTGGCCTCGCAGCGGTCGGCGGGGAAGGGGGCATCGGCGGCGACCAGCGAGATCGACGGAACCGTGTCGGGCGGAGCCGCGGTGGTGTCGGGGGCGGCGGGCACGGTGGTGTTGGCGACGGCGGCGCTGCTGCCGGGGACGGCGGCGCTGCTGCCGGGGACGGCACTGGTCGGCGGGCTGGTCGAGTCGCTGCCACACGCAGCGAGCAGGGTGAACGGAACTAGCGAGAAGAGAGCAGCGCGTCGAAGCGACATGTGCGTGTCCTTTGCAATGAGGGATCGGGTTGTTGCCAGTGCACAACGGGCAACTGTCGCGTTGCGAGAAACTCGCGGAGCGCCCCTACGGTCATGCGTTCGGTCAGCCTATCGCGAGGCGGTTCATGGCGACGTCGTCTGGATGGCGTCGAACAGGGCCAACACGTTGTCGGCTCCGACCCCGACCCGGTGCCCGGTGCGGGAGATGAAGCCCAGCTGGATGCCGGCCGCCGGCTCGGTCACGGCGAAGAACTGCTCGTGGCCGTCGGCGTCGACCAGCACGTCGGTGAGCAGCGGTGCACCGGAGTCCGCCAGCGAGACGCGGGCGAACGCCGCGTTCAACACCTCGATCGCCACGTGTTGCACGCCTTGGCCGTGGCGTTCGAGGTAGGCGGCAACGCTGGGTGATGCCTGCGGGCCGACCAGCACCAGCGTGACCCCGCCCGCGGTCAGCGTGCAGATCCCTGGGCGGGCGACACCGGCCATGGGCACCTCGCGGAACCCGAACCTGCTCTGCAGCGTTGAGGTGGCCAGATCGAAGTCGTCGACGGCGATGACGATGTGGTCGACGCGGGTGGCCACGGTGTCGAGGCCACTGTGGGACTGGCCCGTGGCCGCCGGCTTCTCGGGTGCTGCGTCAGGCCGGTGGCCGGCAACCTCGATGCGGTGCGTCTCGGTGAGCAGCACGCGGAAGAGTTGCTCGGCGAAGTCGGGGTCGATTCCGGCCTCTATCGCCTCTTGTCGTCGGGTGACGACCACGTCGCGCACTCGGGCCGGCTGGATGACCGGTGTGTTCGAGCCTGCCTTCACGTCCGCGACCTGGCGGCACACGGCAAGCCGCTCGGCGATGATCGCGATCAGGGCCCCATCGAGTTGATCGATGCGCGAGCGGAGGTCGTCGAGGTCGGCCATCGTCTGCACCGTACCTGTTCAGGCACCCTGCGAGCGCTGTGATGCATGCCACCCCATCACGGCGCGCTGCAACAGGTT
>JAYVOI010000374.1:0-2950 GCA_043758005.1 Ilumatobacteraceae bacterium | reverse complement strand
CGCTTGCCGCGGCAGGAATGATCGGCGTGATGACCGTGGCCATCGTCGTCGAGCACTGGAAGGTGGGGTTCTTCATCTTCAAACCGAATCAAGGGTGGGAGTACTGCGCGTCGATCGCGACCGCCGCGTTCGTCATCGCCATGGTCGGTCCGGGTCGCTGGTCGCTGGACCATGCCGTTGGCGTCAACTGGCACGGCTGGACCGGCGCGGTGATCGCTGCCGTCGCCGGCGTCGGCGGGGCGATCACGCAACTGGCCATCTGCTACCGCCGGAAGGACACGTGATCGAAACCGCCGTCGCAACCGACCTCGAAATGCCCCCGCCACCGAAGGGCCGGCGATGGGTGCGGGCGCTCTTGATGATCATCTGCGCGTTGCTCGCGGGGATGTGGATCTACGCGTTCGTCTTCGCCCCGAAGAGTGGCGTGTACTTCGTGACCGACAAGGCCTGGCGCACATCGGCGGACCGGATCTGCGCCGGCGTCGAGCAGCAACGGCTGGCATTGGTGGACACCTCGGGTGGCTACATCTCCAACCCCACCCACGAGCAGATGATCCAGCGGGCCGACATCGTCGACCGTGCGACCAACCTGCTCGATGGCATGGTCGACGACCTCGAGGCCCTGCCGCTGGCAAGTACCGGTGACCAGGCCGACAAGGACCGCCAACGCGTCGAGATCTTCGTGAAGTACTACCGCGAGATCATCGGTGATCGCCGGGCCTACACCGCCCGGCTGCGCGCCTTCGACCTCGAGCCCTACCGCGAGTCGTTGCTGAACGGCGGGCCGGTCTCCAACACCGTGATCGACTTCACGACCGGCAACGACATCGCCCATTGCATGCCCCCGGGCGAACTCGGCGGCGACGTCTGATCGGAACCTACCGCGGCGGCCGAACCCAGCCCTGGCCGTCGACGTAGCGACGGATGACCGCGGCGGGCACACCCGCCGCGACGCAGTAGTCGGGTAGATCGCCGGTGACCACCGAATTCGCGCCGACGGTGACATGCCGGCCGATACGCGCTCCGGGAAGCACCACGGTGCCGTACCCCAGCCACGACCCATCCCCGATCACGACCGGCTGCTCGGGCATCGTCTGCTGCGAGGTCGGGCGAGTGATGTCGTCGTAGCCGTGGTTCTGATCCGTGATGTACACGTTGTGGCCCGTCCACACGTCGTCGCCGATGTCGATCGACAGGTGCCCGACGATGCCGCTGCCCTTGCCAATCAGGCACCGATCACCGATGCGCACCACGGATTCGGTCAGGCATTGCTGGCCCGGCATCATGCCCGCCGACAGCGTGACCTGCGGTCCGATCATCGTGCCTTCGCCGATCCGGATGTATCGCTCGTTGAAGATCGTGTTGGCCGGAAAGCAGATGATGCTGTTCTGACCGAACGCGCCGAACCGCCGCCCGGCCTTGCCGTTGGGCCCGATCGCGCCCCACCACGTGACGCGCTTCCATGCGGCCCGCACGGCCGCGCCGAAGAACTCGTAGGTTGCGCCGCGCAGCCGGTCACACATCGCAGCGCACGCTATCTGCCCGGCCCCAATCCAAAAGCGGTTAGCATGAGCGCTCCAGCCGAGGCGTCGTACGAGAGCCGTTCGGCGATGAGGAGTTCGCTCGATGTCCAACGTAGGCGATGCGGCAGTAGCTGCGCTTCGTCATCCGATTGCCAAGGGTTGGTTCGTCCATTGTGTGACGGCCAGCGGCGCGATCTGCGGCATGCTCGGGATCATCGCGGTGTCCGACAAGCAGCCCCGTGAGGCCGTGCTGTGGCTCGCGGTCGCGATGGTGCTCGACGGCGTCGATGGGCCGGCCGCCCGGGCCTGGAAGGTTTGCGACCACGTGCCGCGCATCGACGGCTACACCCTCGACCTGATCGTCGACTTCGTGACTTGCATCGTGATCCCTGTCATCTTCTTGCACCAGTTCGACATGCTGCCCGACGGCGCCTCGCTGTACATCGGAGCCTTCGTGCTGTTCATGTCGGCGTTGTGGATGTCGCGCACCGATCAGATGACGCACGATCACTGGTTCAACGGCTTCCCGTGCGAGTGGAACATGATCGTGCCGACGTTGTACCTGCTGCGCGCCAACCCCTGGTTCACCACCGCCGCGTGCGTTGCACTGGCACTGACACAGCTGACCAATTGGAAGTTCGTGCACCCCATGCAGGTGCGCAAGTTCCGCCCGCTCACCGTTTCGGTGACCGTGCTCTGGCTGGCCACCGTGCTGTGGATGACCGCCCAATCTCCGCACGGCCCGCAGGCGTGGGAACGCTCGTGGCCCAACAAGCCGGCTGTCGGCACGGCGCTGCTGATCGCCTGCCCGCTCTACATCGTCGGCATCGGCGTGTGGCGCACGATCGGTCGCGGCGCGCTGCAGGCAGCCGCCGCCGAGTCTCACCTCACCAGCGCGTAGCGCGGATGGGCCTCGGCCACATCACCGACGTACCCGGAGTACTGGTCGGCCATCACCAACGGCGCAGCCCGGGTTGGCGAACCGGCACCACGGTCGTGCGCGTCGACGGCGGCGCGATGGGCTCGTGCGACGTTCGCGGCGGCGGGCCGGGTACCCGCGAGACCGATCTGTTGGATCCGGTCGCGATGATCGACCGGGTGCATGCGATCTGCCTGTCGGGCGGCAGCGCCTACGGGCTTGCCGCGGCGCACGGTGTGATGCGGTGGCACGAGGAACGTCATGCCGGATTTCCTGTCGGCCCCGAACCAGGGCACGTGGTCCCGATCGTGCCCGCAGCGGTGATCTTCGACCTCGGCCGCGGCGGCAACTTCGCCCACCGTCCCGACGATGGCTTCGGATATCGCGCTTGTGCGGCGGCCCGTCGTGGCGCCGTAGCGATGGGCGCGGTCGGCGCCGGGACCGGCGCGCTGGCCGGTGGGCTGCAGGGTGGTGTGGGGACCGCCAGCACCACGCTCACGGATGGCAC
>JAYVOI010000373.1:0-2954 GCA_043758005.1 Ilumatobacteraceae bacterium | reverse complement strand
GTCGATCTCGGGTTTGGCCGGGGCTCGACCCGGCTCGTCGCGCTGCTTGACGAGTGGGGCGACTTCGACCACGGAGTAGTGCGGCTTGTGGAAGAAGGCGAGGAAGTCGAGCTTGCCGTCGAAAAGTTGCGGCGAACGCTGGCCGCCCTTGTCGAAGACGTTGACCACCTGGAACTCACCGTTCGCCAGCGCACCGGCTTCTTCGATCATCACGCTGGCGGCGGCGCCGGCCTGCTGGTACGACGGCACAGAGGACTCGAGCTTCTTCCAGCCCTCCTTGACGAACTGACCGTCGATCGCCGTCGCGGCCGTGGTCGGGTCGGCATTGCCATCGACGACGACCGGCGCATCGAGTGCGCCGGAGTTGCCGATCGTGTTGGCCGTCAGCACCGTGCGGCCACTGATGGGTGACCACGACGCGTCGGGACCGAGCAGGCCCTTGCCGTACGACCACCACGTCGCGCCCATCAGGAACATCCACCCGGCGAGCGCTGCGAAGGCGACGAGGAACCCGAGTCGCGCCCCGAGGTTGGTGCTGAGCAGGAAGTAGCAGCTACCACAGAACGTGACGAGGGCGATGATCGTGATCAGGATGCCGCGCAGCTCGGGCTGCCAGCCAATGGCCAGGACTGCACTCATCACAGGCTCCGAACGTATTCGACGATGGCCTTGATCTGCTCGTCGGTCAACAGCCCGCCGAAGCCAGGCATACGACCGCTGCCTTGCGCCTGCTTGCCGTACTTCTGACCGAGCTCCGAACCACTCTTGATGAAGTTGATCATGTCCTGTTCGTTCGGGAAGTGGGAGGCCGTCGACCCGCCCGTCAGGTTCCAGCCGAAGGCACCTTGGCCGGGCACGCCGGGGCTCTGATAGCTCCACCCCTCGGTGTGGCAGCGGGCGCAGCTGTATGCGCCACTGTTGATGTCGAGGTTGAACAGCGCCTCACCCATCGCCGCCTCGACGCTGGCGTACTTGCCGGCGGTGACCAGCTGTTTTGCGGCCAGCGTGGCAGCCTTGTCGATCTTGTTCTTCTCGTCGTCGGGCAGCGTGCCGGCGTCGCACAGTTTCAACTGGGTCAGGTCGGTCAACCCCGACACGGGTTGGAACGCCGGCTCGGTCAGGCAGCTCTGCGGCGGGAGTTGGATGCTGCGGAGGTAGGCGATGATCGTCTCGATCTGCTGCGCGTTCATCGGGCCGCCGCCGATCGTGCCCCACGCGGACATCGGCGAGAACGTTCGCCCGTAGTTGAGGATGAACCGCACCTCGTCGCCGGTGAAGCGGTACAGGACCGTGTTCAAGGCCGGGGCATACCAGTTGACGGCGCGCACCTCACCCGTCTTCTGGTCGGTCACCGCGGTGGGCGCCTGCCCGCCGCCGGCCTTCATGCCACCGTGGCAGCCTGCGCAGTTGAACCCGCCGTTGGCGGTGGTCTCGAACAGGCCCCGACCCCAACCGACGAAGGTGTCTTCCTTGGCACTGACTGCGCCTGCCTGCCGGCCGGGTTCGAGCACCCAGTAGAGGGGCAGGCCGATGACCATGGTGATCAGCAACAGCACACCGATCGCGTTGACCCGGGTGAGCCGGGATCCTTCCAGCGTCTCGTCGTCGTAGTACGGCCGACGGTTGGGTGCCAGCTCGATCTCCGAACCGAGCTCGGGCCGCGCGGCTCTGCGGTTGGCGAGGTAGTAGGACACCCACCCGAGCAGGCTCAGGACGACGATGACCCAACCGATTGCCGTGGTCGCCAAGGCGATCATCCGTGGCCACCTCCGCCACCGATGCAGTGGGGGCCTTCTGCTTCTTGACCGGTGGTGTTGGTGCCGATCGGCGGCCCGGGGAACACGGTGCCGGTGTCGATGACGACATCACCGGTGTTCGAGACGACGAATTGGAATCGATCCATACCGCGCGGCGCGGGGCCACCCTTCTTCTCACCGACCCGGTTGTACTGCGAGCCGTGGCACGGGCACTCGAACCACTGGCTGCTGACGCATTGCGGGACACGGCAGCCGAGGTGCGGGCACTTCTGATACAGGACCACGATCCCGTTCTTCATCCCGTCGACGAGCGGCTTGTAGTTGGCCACGCCCTTCGCTTTCGGGAGGGCGTCGACCGGGTACTGCGTGACCCACGAGCGAGCCGTCGCGTTGTAGAAGAAGCCGCCGCTGGAGTTGATGCTGGAGATCACGTCGTCGATCTTGCCGACGTTGATCTTGCCGCCGAAGCCGCCCTTGGCGGTCGGCCACAAGAACGCCACGAACCCGGCTGCGGCGAACGTCGTGAGACCTGCGCCCGTCAGCGACACGGTGGCCCGGTTCAAGAACATGCGGCGGCTGACGCCGATGGCGTCGTCGTCGGGCGCAACCCACAGTTCGGGTGTCACCGGTGCTGCGGGGACCAGGCCCGTGCCACGAGCCTCGCTGACCGCGCGCTCGACGGCTCGACCGGTCTGCGCAGCAGGCAGGTCGATGTCGGCGTCGCGGTCGCGTCGGCGGGTTTCGCGGCTGAGTGCACCGGCCCCGCGCACGTCGGCCCGCCGCGCCGCCGTGACCAGCACGATGGCGGCCAGGACGACGATGGCGATGACGGCAATGGTGATGATGGCTGCAGGACTCATCGTGGGTACCTCACAGGTCGAAGAACAGGCCGTCGCGCCACGGCAAGGTGAAGTTGAAGCCAGGCCCCCGGAAGAACGATCCGATGATGACGAGCACGGACCAGAACATGATGTGCACGGTCATGAGGGAGATCGCGAACTTGCGATCCTCCGGCTTGTTGGACGGGTTCTTGTCGATGAACGGGGCGAAGATCAGCACGATCAGGCCGACGCCGGGCAGCGTCACGCCGGCGATCATCGGGTGGAACATCGTGAGCAGTTCCTGCAGACCGAGGAAGTACCAGGGGGCCTTCGACGGGTTCGGGGTGCGGTTCGGGTTGGCCTGCTGCAACAGCGG
>JAYVOI010000372.1:0-15563 GCA_043758005.1 Ilumatobacteraceae bacterium | reverse complement strand
TGTTCGGGCCGATCGCTCACGGCGTGGAGCCGAACGACTCGGCGTTGTCGTTCGTGACACGCCGTGGAGCGCAGGCGTTGCGCTCGGCTCGTTGGGCTGCCGGCCCGTCGGGCTTCGAGCCGACGTGGCCGGCGGACTCGATCGAGGCGATGTGCGATCAACTGTCTGATGCAGCGATGCAGTTGCTGCGATCACCCGCGACCGCCCGTATCGGGTCGTGCGCCGGGTGCGGCTGGCTGTTCCTCGACACCTCGCGTGCTCACGCGAGGCGCTGGTGCTCGATGAACGCGTGTGGCGTGCGCAGCAAGATGCGGCGCTATCACCAGCGACAGACCAGCGCGGCGGGCGCTCTGTGACGGCTCGGGCATGACGCAAATCGCAGTCGGTGTCGGGTGCGCGTTGCGACGGGCCTGGACCCGGCGCGGTCGGCTGCTGGCGACCGTCGCCGCCATCGCAGTCGGGCTGGCCGGGCTGATGCTGGTCGGCGTGGCGGGCACGATTGCCGGCGACCGTGCCTTGCAACGCGGCATCGAAGGTCTCGAGCCTGCTCAGCGGGCGTTCACCGCCACGATGTCGCCTGATCTGGTGCCGACGTCGGCGGATCTGCAGGTGTTGAACGACGAGATCGTGCCTCGATTCCGGCACCGCGGACTCGGCCCGACGCTGCGAACCGTCGAGTTCCGCGCCCTGGCGGCGGGCGACGGTCGGACGATTCGGCTCGCCGGCCTCGACGACCCACGCAGCTCCATACGACTGATCAGCGGAACCTGGCCGGCGCGTTGCGATGCGGACAACTGCGAGGTCGTTGCCTTGCTTCGCTCACCGGAGGGTTTGCAGACCGTTGCACCGTTGCCGGGTGACTCACCGCTCGGTCTGACGATCGTCGGCACCGGCGTGGCGACGAACGACCAAGTGCTGTCGGGCGAGCTGCAGCCAGGCGACGAAGAGTTGATCGTGATCGGCGACGGCGTCGCCAAGGTCTCCGGCCTGCCGACGTACGAGCTGATCCGGCGAACGTACGCGTGGCAGGTGGCCGTCGAGCCGGGGAGGCTGCGCAGCCTCGATGTCGGCCCGTTGCTGGCGGGGGTGCGCTCCGTCGGCAACGCCCCTGCGCTGTCGAGCTTCGGCCTGCACGTGTCAGGCCCGGAAGACCGGCTGCTGTCGACCCTCGGTCGCACGCGGATCTCCGACAACCGCCTGGCGGTGCCGGTCGGGGCGTTGCTGGTGTTGTTCTTCGGTGTCGCGGTGCTCGCCGGCCTCGGCGGCAGGGCGGATCACCGCCGGATTGCCTCGGTGCTGCGCCGGCGTGGCGCCAATTGGCAGGTCATGGCGACATTCCGCACTCTCGAGGCCGCGCTGCCCGCGATCGGGGGGCTGCTGGTCGCAGTGGCGACAGCGGTATCCGTCGGCGCATGGCTGGGCGACCGAGCCGGCATCGGTGCCGCCAGCGTGCTCGAGCGTTCGTTCACCGGTTCGCTGGTGCTGCGCGTCGCAGCCGTCACCATTGCCGTGTGGCTCCTGATGTTCGTCGTGCTCAGCCTCGACGACGTGCCGCTTGCGCGTCGCAACCGACGACCGATGGCCAGCGATGTCGCCGGCGTCTCGGCGCTGGCCGTGCTGCTGGTGATGACCGCCCGCGGCTCGATCTCCACTGCGTCGTTGAACCGCGTCGTCGATCCTTCATTGGTCGCAGTGCCGGTTCTCGCCGCGATCGCGCTCGCCTCAGTGGTCGTCAGGCTGGTGCCGATCACCCTCAGGGCGGCCTCGAACGCCAGCCCGCGGCATTGGCCACTGACCAAGTTGACCTTGGCAGAGGCCACCGCGCAGCCACTGCGGTCGATCGCCAGCGCGTCATTGATCGCGGTCACGGTGATGTTCGCGTTGCTGACGTTCGGGTACGCCTCGACGTTGCGAGTCGGGTCCCGAGACCAGGCCGCGTTTGCGGTTCCCTACGACTTCCGGCTCGATCTCGGCGCCGCACTGGTACGCCCGCAGGCGACCGAGCCGGCCGGAGGCTGGTCAGCGCTCGTCGCCGGAACCACCGCCACCGACGTCTTGCGCAGGGGCGTTGCCGTGCGCTCGTCGGCAACCGGGATCCAAACGGTCGAGCTGCTCGGCGTGGATCCCGCCACCCTCGGTCATCTACACGGTTGGCGGACCAGCTTCGGGGCGCAGCCGTCGACGTTCGCCGCGTCGCTCGACCAGCCGGCACCGAGTGACCTGGGTACGCAATTGCCGAGCGACGCTGTGTCGATCGACTTTCGCGGGACCGGGTTCGAGGGCTTGCACACCTCGGCGGTCATTGCCCGCGCCGATGGAACCTGGCACGAGCTGACACTCGACGAGGAGTTCGATGGAGGAGCGCGCACCACGTTGACTCCCGGCGATGCGGGTGGAGAGCTGGTCGGGTTCCGGCTGGCCCAGCCCGCCGACGTGTCGGCCCGCGTCGAGCACCACATCGGCGAGGGCGATACCTCGGAGGCCGCACGTGCCATCGATGTCGTCCTGCGAGAGGTGCACACCGTGGCGGCCGACGGCACCACGACACTCATCCAGATGCGGAACGATCGCCTGCGTGCGGCGGACGCGAAGGTGGAAGTCGAGCCGGACAAGACGCTTCGGGTCACGGGCTCGCTGCTCGGCGTCGCCATTCTTGTCACGCCACCCGGCCCTGGCCAGGACGAACCAATCGACGCGGTGATGGATCCCGGTACGGCTCGCAACGCGAGCGACGGCATCGTCGTGATCGAGACCAGCAGCGGAAAGTTGCGGCTCCGGCCGAGCGTGATCGTCGATCGGTTCCCCGGCGTCGGAGGGCGGTTTGCGATCCTCGACATCTCCTCACTCCAGCCGGCGCTCGATCTGTTGCAGCCGGGAGCAGGAACCGCCAACGAGGTCTGGCTGGCAGCCGATCGTCCGGCGGATGAGGTCGCGCTCGCCTCGCAACTCGAAGGACCTGGGTTCGAGGCGATCAAGGTCGATCGCCGTTCGACGCGAGAGACGGCGTTGGCCACCGACCCGTTGTCGGTGGTGACGCTGTTGATCCTCACCACTGCGGCTCTCGTCGCCGTGATCCTGGGAGCTTGCGCGGTGTTGTTCGGGGCGGCGGCCGACGCAAGCGACGACCGGCCACTGTTGCGCATGCTCGCGCTGGAGCGCGTCGACGGTCATCGCCTCGTCAAGATGGTGGCGGGCAAGTCGATGGCAGCGGTCGGTCTGGCCGTGCCGATCGGTCTGATCGGCGGACGATGGTTGCTGCGGATCGCCACCCGACTCGTCGCCGTGTCGGCAACGTCTGGTCAGGCCAACCCGCCGTTGCGACTCGTCGTGCCGTGGGTCGTGGTGACCTCACTGTCGGTTGCGTTGGTGGCCTTGCTCGGTTTGGGAGCCGTTGTCGGTGCGCTCTCCGCCCGTCGAGTGCCGCGTGAGGACCTGATGCGCGGTACCACGTGACGGCCGTTTCGGTGCTGCCGACCACAGGGGTACCCGTGATCGACATCGACGACGCGTTCGTGCTGCATCGTGGCCGCACCCACGATGTCGCCGCACTGCGCGGGCTGAGCTTGCGGGTCGAACCGGGAGAGCGGATCGTCATACGCGGGCCCAGTGGCTCCGGCAAGTCGACGCTGGTCGGGGCGGTGACCGCGCAGGTGCGGGCGAGCGCGGGGCGCATCCGGCTGTTCGGACACGACATCGGTCAACTCGATCATGCGGCTGCAGTGAGGCTTCGCACCGCACACGTCGGCGTCGTCAGTCAACGTTCTGGCCTCGACCTGATCGACGACTTCGACTGTCTCGACAACGTGGCCCTGCAGACCCGGCTCGGGCGTGCCACTCGCGACGAGGGTCGGCGTGCCGCGATGACGGCGTTGGATCGGCTCGGTCTCGGGCACCTCGCCCATCGCCGTCCGACCTCGCTCTCGGGAGGCGAGCGTCAGCGAGTTGCCGTGGCCGCGGCACTGGCCCACGGCCCGGGACTGGTGATCGCCGACGAACCAACGGGTGAGCTCGACGCGGTGAGCGCCGATCAGGTGTACGACTTCTTGCGCGACGAGGCCGAGCGCACCGGCGCCGCGCTGCTGATCGTGACGCACGACGCTCGTGCCGAGCGGGTCGCGACGCGAGTGCTGACCATTCACGACGGCAGACTCAGCGAGGAGACGATCGGTGCGCACAGCGCACTGGTCGTCGACGGTCGCGGCTGGGTTCGGTTGCCCGACGCGCTTCGTGCCGAGACGGGGATCACGGCGCGGGTGATGGCGGCAGCCGACGAGGGGCGAATCGCCTTGACCCGCTCGGAACCCGTGTCGTCGCCTGAGGCAGTCGGGCCCGAGTCGGGTCCGCCGCCCGGCACGGGCGACGATCGAGTCCTCGTGCGACTTCGCGATACGGTGATCGATCTCGACACGAACACGATCGGCCCGGTTTCGATGGACCTGCAGCGTGGCCAGATCACGGTGATCACCGGGCGCTCGGGCTCGGGAAAGACCAGCGTGCTCTCGGTCATCTTGGGGGCCGGCCCACCGACGCGAGGCCTGGTCGAGCGGTTCACCGACCTGTTCGGCTGCGCTCCGCAAACCGCTGCGTTCGCCGATCAGCAAAGCGTCGGGGACAACATCGATCTGGTCCGGGCAATCCGGTCGAAGCAGCCGATGGATCACGTCGGGGTGCTCGGCGACCTCGGCCTGGCGGGCCTGGTCGACCGACCGGCCGGCGCATTGTCGGGAGGCGAGCGTCAGCGCTTGGCCGTCGCTCGAGCGCTCGCTGTCGACGCCGAGGTGATCGTGTTGGACGAGCCGACGTCGCAGCTCGATCGTGCTACCGCACGGTTACTTTCGCGCTCGATCGTGGAGAGCGCCCGTGCGGGTGCGTGCGTCGTTTGCGCCAGTCACGATGCGGATTTGATCGCTGTCGCCGACCAAATCGTCGACCTCGATGCCGCCCGGGAGGGGCCCGGGGTTACTTGCCAGTAGTAAAGGCGTGCTGGTAGGGTTCCGGCGCGATTCCGTAGTCGGGTCGTACTGTCGGTCGCATGTGGGGGCGAGCCATCTTGGCCTGTCTTCGTTCGTGTTGCCGAGGGGGAGAAACCAATACATGCCAACGAAAGGCAGGACCATGAGGTTCAAAAAAGCGTCAGCGCTCTTTATCGCGCTGGCAGTTGTAGGCGTCGCGTGTGGAGACGACTCGAAGGACAATGCGGCTGGCACCGCAGCGCCCGCAGGCACCGCAGCACCCGCAGGCACCGCAGCACCTGCCGGTACCGGTGCTCCGGCCTCGGGAGACACGTTGATCATCGCCACGGACCTCCCGTTGCAGGGCGCATCCAAGGATGCATCTGACGACACGAACAACGCCATCTCACTGCTCCTCGAGCAGGCCGGCGGCAAGGCCGGTGCGTTCAGCGTTGCGATGAAGCCGTACGACAACTCGACCGCGGCCAAGGGCGGTTGGGACGATGCTACGTGCGCCAAGAACGCCAGCGATCACGTCGCCAACGCGGCGGAAGTCGCCGTGATGGGCACGTACAACTCAGGTTGCGCCAAGATCGAGGTTCCTGTCCTGAACCAGGACCCGACCGGCCCGATGCTGATGGTCTCGCACGCCAACACCAACCCCGGTCTGACCAAGAAATGGGACCCGGGCGAGCCCGACAAGTACTACCCGACAGGCATCCGCAACTACGCCCGAGTCGTCACCACCGATGACAACCAGGGTGCAGCCGATGCCCAGTTCGCCAAGCAGGACCTCAAGGTCACCAAGTGCGTCGTGTTGAACGACGCCCAGACCTACGGCGTCGGCGTGGCCACCGCATTCAAGAACGAAGCCAAGAAGCAGGGCATCGAGATCGTCGCTGACGAGGCGTGGGATGCGAAGCAGCCGAACTACACCGCGTTGTTCGAGGGCTTCAAGGACCTCAACCCCGACTGCGTGTTCCTCGGTGGCATCAACGACAACAACGGTGAGCAGTTGATCCGTGACAAGGTTGCAGTGCTCGGCGCCAACGACGGTGCCGTGAAGCTGATCGCCCCCGACGGATTCACCGGGTACCCGACAGTGCAGAAGCTGGATGAGGCACAGAACATGTACATCTCCTTCGCCGGCTTGCCTGCCTCGGAGCTGATCGCAGCCGGCGGCGCCGGTGCCAAGTTCGTTGCCGACTTCAAGACCAAGTTCGGCCACGACCCGGCCTCGGCCTACGCCATCTACGGTGCTGCCGCTACGCAGTACATCTTGGCGTCGATCGCCGCTTCTGACGGCACCCGCAAGGGCGTTCTCGCTGCTGCTTTCTCCGGCAAGATCACGATCACTGCTGATCAGTCGGTCATCGGCAAGGAGTTCGGCATCGATCCCAAGTCGGGCGACGTCACAGTCAGGGACATGTCGATCCAGATCCTGAAGGACAACACCGAGACCTTCCTCAAGGCATGGCCGGTCGCCTGACCAGCTCGGCCTGAACTCGTTTCAATTCATTACAAGACTGGGGTGGCCTCCTCGGAGGCCGCCCCAGTTCGTACCGGGGGGTATTCTTGTCAACTGTTCCAGTAACGCTTGGGCGTCGAACTCAGTTCACGCCATTGCAGATCCTGAGCTACATCGTGCTCGCTGTTGCCGCGTTGGGGGTCGTGGTCGCGTTCTTCGACGGCCCGAGGACCTTCACACAGGTCTTGGTGATCGGCCTGTCGAACGGTGCGTTGTATGCATTGATCGCCCTTGGCTACACGATGGTCTACGGCATCATCGAGCTGATCAACTTCGCCCACGGCGACCTGTTCATGCTCGGCTCTGTTCTCGCCGCCATCTTTCTCGAAGAACGACTGAGCCAGACGAAGTCGTCGCCGACGGCGTGGCTCCTGCTCGCTGTGGTGATGCTGGCGGTCATGGCAGCCTGCGCGATCTTCAACGTGACGATCGAGAAGCTGGCCTACCGGCGCTTGCGGAACGCGCCGAAGTTGGCGCCGTTGATCACTGCGGTCGGTGTCAGCTTCATCCTCCAGAACATCGGCATCCTGCTGAACGGCTCGGCCCCGAACTCGCGGGCCAGTGTGTTGCCGCAATCGTCGCTGAAGGTCGGCTCGATCGAGATCCGCATCAAGTACATCGTCGTGATCGCCATCACCGTCCCGTTGCTGTTGCTGATGACCTGGATCGTGCAAAAGACCCGCACCGGCAAGGCAATGCGGGCGACGGCGCAAGATCGTGACGCCTCGATGCTGATGGGGATCAACGTCGACAAGATCATCTCCTACACGTTTGCCCTGGGCGGGGCACTGGCCGGCGCTGCCGGCACGATGTTCGTGCAAGTCAACGGGCAGACTCGCTACGACGCCGGCTTTCGCCTCGGACTGATCGCCTTCACGGCCGCCGTGCTCGGTGGTGTCGGCAACCTGCTCGGCGCCGTCATCGGCGGCGTCCTGATCGGCGTCATCCAGTCGTTGAACGACAGCGGCCTGGGCTTCTTCCCGGGTCAGAAGTGGACCCAGACCGTCCTGTTCGGAATCCTCATCCTGATGATCATCTTCAGGCCTGGAGGCATCTTCGGCACGCATCAACAGGAAAAGGTGTAGCCATGATGACCGCAATCACGACCGCCATCATCTTCGTCGGATGCACCGCCGGCATGTACTACTTCTACAAGATGGCACCCGCTCGTGCCGCGCTGGGCGGCTTTGCGCTTGCCCTCGCGTTCGCCCTTCCGCACCTGTGGTTCACCAAGGAGACCGACGGGTTCTTGCCGTTGTTCACCATCGTGTTGTGCGCGGTGTACGCACTGTTCGCCCTCGGCTTGAACATCGTCGTTGGTTTCGCTGGGCTGCTCGACCTCGGGTATGTGGCCTTCTTCCTCGTCGGCGCATACGTCGGGGCCTGGTTCATGTCCGACTTCGCTGTCAACGTGGCCAAGAGCACGCGGAACATCAACATCCACATCCTCGATGCGGCCAGCGCCAAGATCCCGGGTGTCCACCTCTCGTTCTGGATCGTGATCTTCATCGCCGGCATCGTCGCGGCGATCGCTGGCGTGATCATCGGCGCGCCGACGCTGCGGTTGAAGAGCGACTACCTGGCCCTCGTGACCCTCGGCTTCGGCGAGATCTTGCCGGAGATGTTCCGCAACAGCGACGACGTGCCACCAGGGCACCTCAACATCACCAACGGAACGAAGGGCATCGGCCCGGTCGACCGGGTCGGGATGGGGTTCCTGGATTACATCCCCGGGATCCCCAAGACGATCGTGTCGAGCGACTACCGGACCAAGTACTACGTGATCCTCGTGTTCTGCGGGCTGTTCGTGTGGGTGTCGGTGAAGCTGCGCGACGGCCGCCTTGGCCGGGCATGGATGGCGATCCGCGAAGACGAGTTGGCCGCCAGCTTGATGGGCGTGCCACTGATGACGACCAAGTTGTGGTCCTACGCGGTTGGCGCTGTGGCCGGTGGTGTCGGCGGTGCGTTCTACGCAACCATCGTCGGCACGGTCAACGTCGACGGGTTCACGTTCGCGTTCTCGATCATCGTGTTGTGCGCCGTGATCCTCGGAGGCATGGGCAACGTCTGGGGTGCAATCCTCGGTGCGGTCGTGATCACCTGGTTCAACTACACGGGCCTCACCTACATCGGCGGCAAGATCAACGGCGCGTTGAACACCGACTTCAACTTCATCAACCTGCAGTTCGGGTTGTTCGGCCTGGTGCTGGTGCTGATGATGCTGTTCCGTCCGGATGGGTTCATCCCGGCGGCACGATCCAAGCAGGTCAAGAAGGCAGAGCAAATCGTGTTGGCGAGCCAGGAGGTGGATGCATGACCGAGTTACTGCTCGATGCCCGCGAAGTTCGGGTGCAGTTCGGCGGTCTGACCGCGGTCAACGATGTCGACTTCAACATTCCGCTCGGTTCGATCGTCGCCCTCATCGGGCCCAACGGCGCCGGAAAAACCACGTTCTTCAACGTGCTCACCGGTCTGTACACACCGACGCAGGGGTTCGTCGACTTCGACGGCCGCTCGGTTCTCGGCGTGCCACCGCACACCATCGCCGCCCGCGGCATGGCCCGCACCTTCCAGAACATCCGCCTCTTCGGTGCGATGACCGCGTCGGAGAACGTGATGGTCGCGATGCACCCCCACCTGAAGAGTGGTGTCACCTCGACCATCCTGCGATTGCCCAAGCAACGCCATGAAGAACGCGACGCCCGCAACACCGCCAAGGAACTGCTCGAGTTCGTCGGGATCGGTGGCACGGACGAGGAGTTCGCCAAGAACCTCCCGTACGGCGATCAGCGCCGCCTGGAAGTCGCCCGGGCGTTGGCCTTGCGGCCGAAGCTGTTGCTGCTCGACGAACCGACCGCCGGGATGAACCCGCACGAGTCCGCTGCGTTCACGGCATTCGTGCACCGAGTGCGTGACGAGCGGGGCATCACGATTCTGCTGATCGAGCACGACATGAAGGTGGTCATGGGCACGGCCGAGCGCATCACCGTGCTCGAGTACGGCGCCAAGATCGCCGAAGGCACTCCCGCCGAGATCCGCGCCGATCATCGCGTGATCGAGGCCTACCTCGGCAAGTCGGCAACGGAAGGCGCAGCATGACATCTACCGATGTGACTCATCCGGCGGCACGTGCGGCGGGTCGCGATCCCATGTTGACGGTCGACGACATCCACGTCTACTACGGCAACATCGCTGCGGTGAAAGGCATCTCGCTGACGGTCTATCCCGGCGAGATCGTCACCCTCATCGGTGGCAACGGTGCCGGTAAGTCGACGACGATGCGCACCATCTCCGGTCTTTTGAAGCCCAAGCGCGGCGATGTGCACTTCGAGGGCAAGAAGGTTTCGGGCTTGAAGGGCCATGAGGTCGCACAGCGCGGCATCGCCCAGAGCCCTGAAGGTCGACGCATCTTCCCGCGTATGACCGTCACCGAGAACCTCGAGCTCGGCGCGTTCCTGCGCAACGACAAGCCCGGGATCGCCGCCGACATGGACCGAGTGTTCGACTTGTTCCCGCGCCTCAAGGAGCGACTGACGCAGAAGGCCGGAACCCTGTCGGGTGGCGAGCAGCAGATGCTGGCCATGGGTCGTGCGCTCATGGCCCAACCACGCCTGTTGCTGCTCGACGAGCCGTCGATGGGCCTGGCGCCGGTCCTGGTCGACGTGGTCTTCGAGACCATCAGAAAGGTCAACGAGCAGGGCACCACGGTGCTGCTGGTCGAGCAGAACGCCCTCGTGGCGTTGAACATCGCCGACCACGCCTACGTGCTCGAGACCGGTCTCATCACCTTGGAAGGTCCGGCCAAGGAGTTGGCTCACAACGACGAGGTTCGCAAGGCATACCTCGGCGAGGATTAGTCACCCATTCTGGTCGTCGGGTTGCTAGCCGCGACGCTGGGCACGGCTCCAGAACGCGAATCCGAGTGCTGCGACCCCGAGGGTGACGGCGATTCCGACGGTGACCGCACGTCGCCCGCCGACATTGCCGGTGTCGTCTGGTGCAGGTGTCGTCGACAGCGTCGGGACAGTCGCCACCTGCTCGTCGGGGATGTCAGCGGGAAGCACCGGTGGTGGCACGGTGCCGTCCGGCTCGGTATCGGGTGGCGGAGGACCAAACGTTGCGACGGTTGCGTCCGCCGGCCCGAGGGGCGTCGCGCTGGAGATCGTCAGCGCGACGTCGGTGGTCAGCCGCGCGTCGCCGGCGCCCAGGAGTGCGAGGGTTGCCTTACCAGGCTCCAACGAGGCGGGGACCACGACGTCGACCTTGAACGCGTAGTCGCTCCCCGCCGACCCGGTGGCGACGACGAATTCGTTGTCGCCCTGGTCGATCACGACGACCAGCCCGGTCAGTGGTTGGCCCAACGGTCCGACACCCGGCACCGTTCCCGTATCGAGGCAGTCATCGCCGAAGTACTGCCCGGAGACGCTCAGCACGCCACCTCGGGCGACCCTCGCCGGCTTGACGGTGACCGTCGGCGCGACGCAGCTCGCTGCTGCCGAACGATCCGAGAGCAGCGGCGCGGCGAGCATCGCGGCAACCGCGAACCACAGGATCCCGAGCAGTCTCACTCTCAGCGCTGCTTCACCGCCATGAGGCAGGCCATCTCGTAGACCGCCGTTGCCGCAGCAAGGGAGGTGATCTCGGCATGGTCATACGCGGGGGCGACCTCCACGACATCGCCCGATACCAAGTTCATGCCCGCCAATCCACGCAGGATCATCACCAGCTCGCGGCTGGTCATGCCGGCGATCTCCGGGGTGCCGGTGCCGGGCGCGTGCGCAGGATCGAGCACATCGATGTCGATCGAGAGGTATAGCGGGCGGTCACCCACACGTGTCCGGATGCGCTGGGCCACCTCGTCGACCCCGAGTCGCTCGATGTCGTCGCAACTGATCATCGAAAAGCCGAGTGCGGCGTCATCGACGTAGTCCGACGGCGAGTAGATCGGCCCGCGGATGCCGACGTGCATCGACGCCTCGGTGTCGAACAGGCCCTCCTCGGCCGCACGGCGAAAGGGGGTCCCGTGGGTGAAGCGTTCGCCGAAGTACACGTCCCAGGTGTCGAGGTGGGCATCGAAGTGCACGAGCGCGACCTTGCCGAAGCGGCGGTGCATCGCCTTCAGCAGGGCGTAGGCAATCGTGTGGTCTCCACCGATCGTGATCAGCCCGTCGACCGGATGCGGGCCGTCGGCGGTGCCGAGCAGCTCGCCGGCCCGCTCCTCGATCGCGGCGAGCGATTCGGCGATCGAGTACGGGTTGCAAGCGACATCGCCGGCGTCGGCGAACTGCAGGCTGGCGAACGGCTGCACGTCGAACTGCGGGTGGTACTGCGGCCGAATGGCTCGCGATGCCTGACGCACCGCCATCGGCCCAAAGCGCGCTCCCGGGCGAAAGCTGACTCCTCCATCGAACGGCGCGCCGAGGATGGCGACGTCGCACCGGTCGACGTCGCGCAGCTCGGGAAGCCGCACGAACGTCGAGGATCCGGCATAGCGAGGCACGGTCGTGGCCGCGACGGGTTGGATGGGGGCGGGCAGATCGGTCACACTCGGAGACTGTATGACGTTGGACCAATCGCTTCCTGATCGCGCCGAGGTGGTGATCATCGGCGGTGGCGTGATGGGCGCCAGCGCGGCCTTCCATCTCGCCGAAGCCGGCATGACCGATGTGGTGCTGCTCGAGGCCGACCAGTTGTCGTGCGGGTCGACGTCGAAGTCGGCTGGCGGCGTGCGCTTGCAGTTCTCTGATGAGATCAACATCGCCTTGGCCTTGCGATCGATGGATGCGTTCGAGCGCTTTGCAGAGCGCCCGGGCGCCGACATCGGGTTGCAGCAGGTCGGCTACCTGTTCTTGCTGACCGACCCGGCCGATGTCGCCGTGTTCGAGCAGAACACCGCCCTGCAGAATTCGTTGGGCGTGCCGAGTCGGATGATCTCTGCGGCCGAGGCTGGGGCCCTGTCGACGCTCGCTCATGTCGACGATGTGCTTGCCGCATCGATCTGCATGCGCGATGGTCACGCAACACCCGATGCTGTGGTGCTCGGCTATGCGACGGCGGCGCGTGCCTTGGGCATCTCCATCGCCACGCAATGCCCCGTCACCGGGATCGACGTCGACGGCGACGAGATCACGTCTGTGCACACGCCCCGCGGATCGATTTCGACCTCGACGGTGATCTGCGCGGCGGGAGCGTGGTCACCACACATCGCCGCGATGGCCGGTGTGGACCTGCCGGTGCGGCCCGTGGCCAGGCCGATCTGGTACACGGAGCCGATGCACAACCGTCCGGCGCGCGTGCCCATGACGATCGATTTCTCCACCGGGTTCTACTTCCACACCGAGGGGCCCGGCCTGTTGTTCGGCATGGCTGATCCGGACCAACCCGCCGGGTTCGACGCACCGATGCGGTCCGACTGGCTCGAGGTGGTCGGCGAGGTGGTCGCCCATCGTGCGCCGTCGTTGCTCGACGTCGGGATCGCCGGTGGTTGGCATGGGTTCTACGAGACCACGCCCGACCACAACGCGCTGATCGGTGAGTCGGCCACGGTGTCGCGATTGATCTATGCGACGGGTTTCTCCGGGCATGGCTTTCTGATGGGCCCCGCGGTGGGTGAGGTGTTGCGCGATCTCGTGCTCGGCCATACCCCTGCCGTCGACGTCAGCGGGTTCGATGTCGAACGCTTCCAGGGCGAGACCCGTCCAGAGCACAACATCGTCTAGCGCCCCCGCGCGGGCGCGCTGTGAGTACTCCCAATACCGAAATCGCGCCCGACGAGGCTGTGTGGGCGCGCTGTGAGTAGCCCCCGTACCGGAATCGCGCCCGACCGGGTCAGGTCCACGCGGCGACGGGCTCGCCGAGGACGGTGGCGTCGACGGTGACGCCGAGGCCCGGCGTGGTCGGCGCGGCGCCCCGACCATTGCTCGAGCGCGGCTGGTAGCCGGCGAGGTGGTTGTCGGTCCAGTCGTTCATGAACGAGACGGCGAACAGGGCGTGCGGGGGAGTGCTGGCACCGAGATGGCTGACTGCAGCTGAGGTGAGATCGCCGCCCCAACTGTCCTCGATGGTCAACCGGATGCCGAGCTCGACCGCGACATCGCGGACCAGCTTGGCGCTGGTCAGACCGCCGACACGGTTGAGCTTGAGGTTGATCGCCTCCATGCCCCCCGCCTGCGCCGCCTCGACCAGCGTGGCGACGTCGGTGATGACCTCGTCGAGCACGAACGGGATCGTCGTGTTCCGGCGGACCAGGAGGCACTCCGCCAATGTCGGGCACGGCTGTTCGAGGTACAAGCGCTCGGCGCCGTTCATCATCCGTGCTGCGACCACAGCATCTTGACGACGCCATCCGCCGTTGGCATCGGCCAGGATCAGGTCGCCGTCGTCGGTCGCCTCGACCACGGCCAGGCTGGCGCGGGCGTCGGCGCGAGGGTCGTTGCCCACCTTCAACTGGAAGTGATGGATGCCGAGGGCGCGCTGCTCGAGCGTGAACGCCACCATGGACTCTGCGTCGCCCAACGGGACCGCCTTGTACAGCGGCATGTCGTCGGCCAGACGACCGCCGATCAGATCGACGACGGGGCGACCGAGCGCCTTGCCGTAGATGTCCCAGCAGGCGACGTCGAGCGGGCTCTTGGCGTAGTTGTGGCCCATCAGCGCTTCACGCATCCGCTTGTTGACGTCGGCGAGGTTCGTCGGGTCGGCACCGATCAGTGCCGGCGCTAGTTCGTGCAGCGCAGGGACGGCGCCGCGTGCGTGGGCCGGGAGGTATGTCGCCCCGAGCGGACACGTTTCGGCCCACCCGTCGAGGCCCTCGTCGGTGACGATCCGTACGACCGTGCTGGTCAGCGTCTTCACGACCCGCCCCCCCGACATCACGTAGGTGCCGTAGCGGTACCCGAGCTCGTAGGTGTATGCCTCGATGGATGTGATCTGCATGCGTGGCACCGTAACGCTCGGAGTTGCGGCGGCGTGAGATCGACCGACGTGCGTCTCAGGTTTCACGCTGGAGAGACCTGAACGCCGGGCGGCAGTCGACTGGCGATGGCATCGATGCGATCGGTCGTTTTGGGCAGCGCCGAAGGCGACACAGCGAACAGAGGCTGCCCGGTTCGTCGCTCGGAGACCCGCCACCACTCGATGGCCAGCCGCTGACCGTCTCAGAGACGGTGGCGCCGCGACCACCTTCGTCGGTTCGACGGCGGCGGAATCGCAACCTCAGGCCGTCGTGAACTCGTCGATCAGTTCAGCGACGATGCTGGGTGCCTGCAGCGGGGTCAGGTGACGGAGGCGATTCAAGATCACCGACCGCCCGTTCGGCAGCGCTGCGGCGAGCGTCGCCGCCATCGCCGGTGTCGAGCGTTGGTCACCACGGCCCGTGACGACCAACGTCGGTGCGACGATGGTGCCGACGCGACCCGCCAAATCGGCATCGGCGGTTGCGAACACCTCGTATGCGTCGGCGTAGGCGCGCTCGTTGTTGTCGAGCAGCCGCTTCCTTACCGACGCGATCACATCGGGTCGAGCCGCGGCAAAGCTTGGAGTGAACCATCGCTCGATCGCCGGCTCGATCGTTGTCGTCATGCCGCCTGTGCGCACCTCGGCAACTCGATCGACGACGGCTCGACGCTCGTCCGGCGACCGATCGAAGACCCCGTTCAAGAGCACCATTCGGCGAATCCGAGACGATGTGTCCGACAGCGCCAGTCCCTGAGCCACCAGCGCACCCATCGAGAACCCGACCAGGTCGATGTCGCAGTCCAACGCATCGACCACTGCGGCCAACTGTTCGACAAAGGTGTCGAGCGTGTACGGCCCTGCGGGCTTGGCCGCTCGGCCGTGGCCGATCATGTCGTAGGCCACGGTGCGGCGGCGCGCCAGAACGGCCATCACGGGCAACCACATCGTGTGGTCCATTCCGACGCCGTGGACGAGGACCAACGGCGTGGAAGTGGTCCTCATGCAGTCGAGTCCGCAAGCGCCGGCATCACTTCATCGATGAACAGTTGCAGCGAACGCTTCTGATCCGCGATCGGGGCGCCGTAGCTGGCGCAGTACAAGAAGTCGACGCCAAGTGCCTCATAGGC
>JAYVOI010000371.1:0-15583 GCA_043758005.1 Ilumatobacteraceae bacterium | reverse complement strand
ACACGCGACCATCAGTACATCTACATGATCCGTGATCTCGGCGCGAAGCGAAAGCCGGCCGGGTTCATCACCGTCGGCTCCCTCGCCGTCTTCTTGATGCTGTGCTACCTGTTGCACACCCGCGACCGCAAGGTGATCGCCAACCGCGCGGCCAAGGCGCTGCCTGCGCAGACGTCGCCCCAGCCCTCCGCAGTTCAGGCGACCTGATGGGTCAGTACCTGCCGGTCGTGTGCCTGTTGGTACTGGCAACCTTGTTCGGCGCGCTCAGCTTCTTCGCCTCGCGACTTCTCGCGCCGCGTCGCCCGTCGTCGGCCAAGGAAGCGCCGTACGAGTGCGGCATCGTGCCCAGCCGCGAGCCACCGGAACGCTTCCCGGTCACGTTCTACGTCGTCGCGATGCTGTTCGTGATGTTCGACATCGAACTGATCTTCATCTACCCGTATGCCGTCGATCGGCAGTTCCTCGGGAGCTACGGCTTCTGGGAGATGCTGTCGTTCAGCGTCGTGTTCTTCCTGGCCTTCGTCTACGTCGTCGCTCGTGGCGCACTCGACTGGGGCCCGGTGCAGAAGCACCGCCGCCTCGACGGCGCCGTGTCGGCCGAGCGAACGCTGGGGACCACGATCCGACGCGTCGGCACCGAGGGACGCATCGAAGAAACAACTGCGGCATGAGCCTGATTCGCAACATCCAAGACGACGGTCTCGGTGGGATCCAGCACAACGCGATCACGGCGCGCATCGAAGATCTGGTCAAGTGGTCGCGTAGCCGGAGCAGTTGGCCGGCCTCGTTCGGGTTGGCGTGCTGCGCGATCGAGATGATGGCCACGGGCGCAGCTCACTACGACCTCAGCCGGTTCGGGATGGAGGTCTTCCGCGCCTCGCCGCGCCAAGCCGACATCATGATCGTTGCCGGCCGGGTCAGTCAGAAGATGGCCCCCGTGCTGCGCCAGGTCTATGACCAGATGATGGAGCCGAAGTGGGTCATCTCGATGGGCGTGTGCGCGTCGAGCGGCGGGATGTTCAACAACTACGCCATCGTTCAAGGTGTCGACCAGGTCGTGCCGGTCGATGTCTACGCGCCCGGCTGCCCGCCCACACCCGAGACGCTGATCCATGCCATCGAGACGCTGCACCAACTGATCGAAGATGGTCACCTGATGAAGCGCCGTGCCGAGACCGGCGCGGGCGCCAACGTCCATGTCCAAGAGATCCCCTCCGGGGCGGAGTCGATCCCTGTCCTGCTCGGAACGCGGTGAGCCATGAGCGACACACCTGCCGAACTGCCCGACGAGGCCGCCCCGACTTCTGAGCCACCGTCCATGCACGGCTGTCCGCTCAGCGACAGCCGTGGCCAGGTCGTGTTGCACCCGAGCCGCGAGCAGTACGTGGGCGTGGTGCGAGCGCTGCTCGACGAGGGCTACGAGATGTGCGTCGACGTGACCGCGACCGACTATCTGCTGATGCCGCATCGGGGGCTGCCCGATGGCATCGCCGCAGAGCGATTCGAGGTCGTCGCCAACCTGTTGTCGATGTCGGCGCGACAGCGCATCCGCCTCCGAGTCCAGGTGCCCGCCGACGACGCCGCGATCGACTCGCTGTTCGATCTGCACCCCGGCACCGAGGCGATGGAGCGCGAGGTGTTCGACATGTTCGGCATCACCTTCACGAACCATCCCGACCTCACCCGCATCTTGATGCCGGAGGATTGGGAAGGCCACCCCTTGCGCAAGGACTACGACACCGGCGCCATTCCCGTGCAGTTCTCCGCCGATTTCGGAGCCCGCGCGTGACCAACATCGTCGACACCATCCGTGCCGGGAACGAGCCCGAGCAAGGCCTGAAGCCACGCAGTGAACTGACGGCGCGCGAGCTGTTGCGTGAGGTCGGTTCGGTGTTGCGGATGAGCGAGGCCGACGCAGCCAAGCTCGGCGACGTGCCGGTCGACCCGACCGAGGATCAGACGATGATCATCAACATGGGGCCGCAACACCCCAGCACGCACGGCGTGTTGCGGTTGATGTTGGAACTGCGTGGCGAGGAAGTGCTGCGCTGCAAGCCGATCATCGGCTACCTCCACACCGGGATGGAGAAGACGGGTGAGAACCTGACGTACATGCAGGGCGGCACCAACGTCACGCGCATGGATTACGTCAGCCCGCTGAACAACGAGTTGGTGTTCTCGATGGCCACCGAGAAGTTGCTGGGTATTGACGGCGACATTCCTGAGCGGGCGACGTGGATGCGCATGCTCCTCAGCGAGTTGAACCGCATGAGCAGCCACCTGCTGTTCCTCGCCACCAACGGCATGGACATCGGCGCGGTCTCGATGATGATCTACGGGTGGCGTGAACGCGAAGAGGTGTTGCGGTTCTTCCAGAAGGTCACCGGCTTGCGGATGAACCACAACTTCATCCGCCCGGGTGGCGTCGCCGCCGACCTGCCTTCCGGCTGGCGCGACGACGTGTTGCGGCTGCTCGACCTCATCCCGCCGCGTCTGGTGGAGTACGACACGTTGATGACCGGTCAGCCGATCTGGCGTGAGCGGTTGCAGGGTGTTGGTGTGATCACCGCCCAGGAGGCGATCGCGCTCGCTGCCACCGGCCCGATCCTGCGCAGCACGGGAACGGCTTGGGACCTGCGCCGCGATATGCCGTACCTGCACTACCCGGAGGTCGAATTCGACGTGATCGTCGGGTCGTACGGTGATGCGTTCGATCGGTACGCGATCCGGCTCAACGAGGTTCGCGAGAGCATGAAGATCGTTCGTCAGATCCTCGATCGGATGCCGGGTGGTGATTATCGGATCCAGGACAAGAAGGTCACGCCGCCACCGCGGGCGCGTATCGATGAGTCGATGGAGGCGTTGATCCATCATTTCAAGATATTCACCGAGGGTTTCAAGGTGCCAGAAGGCGAGGTCTACGTGGCGATCGAGAGTCCTCGTGGTGAGATCGGGTGTTACATCGCCAGTGACGGATCTGCTACGCCATATCGCATGCATGTGCGTGGGCCCAGCTTCGTCAACATCCAGTGCATGCCTCACATGTTGCGCGGCGGCTTGATCGCCGACGCCGTCGCAGTGATCTCCAGCGTCGACCCCGTCCTCGGCGAAGTGGATCGCTGATGGCACGTCTCAACGAGGCGAACGTGGTGTACGCCAAGGAGATCATCGGGCGCTATCCGAAGGCTCGTTCGGCAGCCATTCCGCTGCTCCACCTCGCCCAGCAACAAGATGGCTACGTCACCAACGAGGCGATCAAGCACATCGGCGAACTGGTCGGCGCGACATCGGCCGAGATCTTGGGCACCGCCACCTTCTACGAGATGTTCAAGTTCGAGCCGGTCGGCAAGTACCTCGTCAACATCTGCAGCACCATGTCGTGCGCACTGATGGGCGCCGACGAGTTGATGCACCACGCAGAACACAAGTTGGGCATCAAGGCCGGCAGCACGACTCCCGACGGGATGTTCACCCTGGAGCACGCCGAGTGCCAGGCAGCCTGCACCGAGGCCCCGTGCCTGCAGGTCAACTACCGCCATCGCTATCGGGTCACACCGGCCGACCTCGACCGCTTGATCGATGATCTCGGCCGCGGCCGCCTCGACGGGGAGGTTCCTCCGCACGGCACGGTTGCGCGTGTACGCCAACACATCCCATCCGAGCGCGCAGTGGGCGCGGTTCCACCCGACGATGTCACCGTCGCTCCGGAGTGGATGCCCGCACCTGCCGAGGCGCAGAAGTGAAGGGCACGACCTACCCCCACGCCGCGGGGTTCGTCGCCGGCGACCGGCCGCGCATCGTCACATCTCGCTTCGAATACGACGACTCCTACACACTGCAGCGCTTCCTGGCGACCGATGGCTACAAGGGACTGCAGGCTGCATTGGCGAAGTCGCCCGTCGACGTGCACGCCGATGTCAAGAGCGCCACGGTGCTCGGCAGGGGCGGCGCCGGCTTCCCGGCCGGGGTCAAGTGGGGACTCACCCCGCAGGCGGTGTGGCCGCGCTACCTCGTGGTGAACGGCGACGAGAGCGAACCGGGTACCTACAAGGACCGCCTGTTGATGGAGCTCGATCCGCATCAGCTCATCGAGGGATGCCTGATCGCCTGCTACGCCGCCGGTCTGTCGCAGTGCTTCTTGTACATCCGCGGTGAGATGGCCGTCGCCCAAGAGCGCGTTGCTGCCGCATTGAACGAGGCATATGCCGCCGGGTACGTCGGCAAGAACATCCTGGGCAGCAACTTCAGCGTCGACATCGTGTTGCACTGGGGTGCAGGCGCGTACGTGGTCGGCGAGGAGACGGCACTGATCGAGAGCCTCGAGGGCAACCGTGGCATGCCCCGCTTGAAGCCGCCGTTCTTCCCCGCGGCGATCGGCCTGTACGGCAAGCCGACCATCGTCAACAACGTCGAGACGCTCGCCAACCTGCCGTGGCTGATGCGCAACGGCGTCGAGGCGTACACCGCGATCGGAACACCGACATCGCCCGGCACGCGCATGGTCGCCGTGTCCGGTCACGTCAAACGTCCTGGCGTCTACGAGATCATCAACGGCACGACGACGTTTCGCGATCTGCTCTACGGCGACGAGTTCTGCGGCGGGATTCGCGACGACAACCAGCTGAAGACATTCGTGCCCGGCGGTGGGTCGGCGCCCTGGTTCCTCCCGGATCAATTGGACCTTCCGTTCGAGGCCAAGTTGGTCGGCGCGGCCGGCTCGATGCTCGGCTCGGGAGCCGTCATCGTGATGGACGAGACCACCGACATCCCGGCTGCGGCCTACACATTGGTCCGTTTCTACGCCCACGAATCGTGCGGCAAGTGCGTGCCCTGCCGCGAAGGCGGCACGTGGCTGGAGCGGATCATGAAGCGTCTCGCCGACGGACACGGCACGATGCAGGACCTCGATCAACTGCTGGAGATCGGCCAGACGATCTGTCCGGGCGATTTCCCGCACCCGTCCAGCGAACGCCTCGGTCTGGAGGCCAAGCCGTTCCCGTTCAAGATGACGACCATCTGCTTCGTCGGCCCGTCCGCCTACACCGCGGTCGATTCGGCGCTGACCCTGTTCCGCGACGAGTTCGAGGCCAAGATCGTGCAGCGCAACCTCATCCCCGTGTCGGTCGGAGGAGCATCGTGACGACCACCGACACCACGACAGAGGCCGCGGCACCGCCGCCCGATCCGAACGAAGTTCGCCTGACCATCAACGGGCGCGACGTTGTGGCGCGCAAGGGCGACCTGGTCATTGCCGCGGCGCAGCGCGTCGGCGACTACATCCCACGCTTCTGCTACCACGAGCGAATGAGCTCGGTCGGCATGTGCCGGATGTGCCTCGTCGACATCGACAGCGGCCGCGGGCCGGGGTTGCAACCGTCGTGCATGGTCACGGTGGCGCCCGGCATGGTCGTCAACACGCAGAGCCCCGCAGCGTTGAGCGCCCAGGAGGGCATCATCGAGTTGCTGCTGGCCCAGCACCCGCTCGATTGCCCCGTGTGCGACAAGGGTGGCGAGTGCCCGTTGCAGGATCAGTCGTTCAGTCACGGTCCCGGCGAGAGCCGGTACGTCGAGGAGAAGCGGCACTTCGAGAAGCCGATCCCGATCAGCGACCTGGTGCTGCTCGACCGAGAGCGCTGCATCCTGTGCGACCGCTGCACCCGCTTTGCCGACGAGGTCGCCGGCGATGCGCTGATCCACTTCACCAGCCGCGGCAACGACACCCAGATCACCACGTTCCCCGACGAACCCTTCGTCAGCTACTTCAGCGGCAACACCGTCCAGATCTGCCCAGTCGGCGCGCTGACGGCCAAGCCCTACCGGTTCAAGGCCCGTCCATGGGACCTCGACCAGACCGAGAGCACGTGCACGACGTGCGCCGTCGGTTGCCGCACGGTCGTGCAGTCGAGCCATGACGAGCTGCTGCGTTACCAGGGCGTCGACAGCGACCCGGTCAACTGGGGCTGGCTCTGCGATCGCGGCCGGTTCAACTTCGAGTCGGTCAACAGTGCGGATCGGTTGAGCGCGCCGCAGGTGCGTGTCGGCGACGAGTTGCAGCCGACGACGTGGAACGCAGCGCTGGCCCGAGCCGCTGAACTGATCACCGAGGCGAAAGCGGTCGGAGGTGCCGGATCGATCGCGGTCATCGGTGGGGCGCGCGGCAGCAACGAAGACGCCTACGCATGGGCGCGTCTTGCTCACGAGGTGATCGGCACCCCGCACGTCTACCCGCAGATGGGCGACGGCTCCCAGGTCAACCTGCTCGGTTTCGACCGGGCGACCATTGACGAGACGGCCAACGCGGCGACCATCATCCTCCTCGCGCCGGATCTCAAGGAAGAGCTGCCGGTGCTATACCTGCGGTTGCGCGACGCGGCCCAGAAGCGGCGCAGCCGCATCATCGAGTTCACCCAGAAGCGCAGTGGCCTCTCGGCGCAGGCGTGGCGCACGATCGAGTACCACGCCGGTGGCGTCACCGAGGCCGTCGCCGCATGCGGCAACGACCCCGACATCGTTCGGCAACTCGCCACCGGCAGCGTCGTGATCGTCGCCGGTCGGGCCAACCTTGCCGAACACCCGCTCGAGGTCGGCAACGGCATCGTCGCCGCCCTGCAACTGGCACCGGACGCCAAGGTGCTGCCGGCGTTCCGCCGTGGCAACGTGATCGGTGCGATCGAGATGGGGCTGCGTCCCGGTGAGGGCGGCATGCAGGTGCTGGAGATCGCCCGCGCGGCGGCCGCCGGCAACATCGAATGCCTCGTGTTGCTGGGTTGCGACCCGCTCGCCGACTTCCCCGACACGGATCTGGCCCGCCGGATGATCGCCGGCGCACCGCGCATCATCGCCATCGACACCTTCCTCACCAAGTCCAACTCGTCGGCAGACGTCGTGCTGGCCGCGGCCGCGTACGGCGAGAAGAGTGGCACGACGACCAACATCGAGGGCAGGGTCACGACGCTGTCGGAGAAGGTCACGCCGCGAGGCACCAGCCGCCCCGACTGGATGATCGCCGTCGAGCTTGCCGAGTTGCTCGGCGTCGACCTTGGCGTCTCGTCAGTCGATGACCTCACCGAGGCGATCGCGGCCAACGTCCCCGGCTTCGGCGCGGCGACGGTTGCCGCGTTGCGCAGCGCACGCGACGGGGTGGTCTGCCGCGGTACGTTGCCGCCGGCCACGGCGCGCATCGCCACGATCGACGAGCGCAACAGCTACGACTATCGACTGGTCGTCAGCCGCAAGCTGTACGACAACGCGGTCGGCACGGCCAAGTCGCCGTCGCTCGCGCGCCTGGCGATGGGGTCGGAGCTGCACTTGCACCCGTTGGATGTCGAGCGGGTCGGCTCGACCGACGGCGCCGATGTCAAGGTCACCAGCAAGCGGGCGTCGATGGTGTTCAAGGTCGTCGCCGATGACACGGTCGTGCGCGGTTCGGCGTGGGTGCCGTTCAACCAACCGGGCCCGAGCATCGGCGAGCTGATCGATGCCTCCGAGGTGGTCACTGACGTGAGAGTCGAGACGTTCTGATGTTGGGCCTCGACGTCCTCCTCCTCGGCGACCTCACGCTCGGCGACGTGGCAATTGTGCTGATGAAGGTGGTCATCGTCTTCGTGATCGGCCTGGTCGCGACGATGCTGATGGTCTGGTTCGAGCGCAAGGTGATCGCCGGCATGCAGAACCGCATCGGTCCCAACAAGGCAGGTCCATGGGGGATCCTGCAAACGCTGGCCGACGGCATCAAGCTGTTCTTCAAAGAAGACCTGATCCCCGACAAGAGCGACCGCTTCGTGTTCAAGCTGGCCCCGTACCTGGCGTTCGTGCCGGCGTTCCTGGTCTGGAGCGTGATCCCGCTCGGTGGCGACTTCAGCGGCGGCAAGACCGGCCAGGTCGTGCTGTTCGACCACATCACTCGGCTGCAGGTCGCTGATCCATCGATCGGGGTGCTCTTGCTGTTGGCGCTCAGCTCGATCTCGGTGTACGGGATCATGCTTGCCGGGTGGGCCAGCGGTTCGAAGTACCCCTTGCTCGGTTCGGTGCGGGCCTCGGCGCAGATGGTCAGCTACGAAGCAGCCCTCGGTCTCAGCCTGGCGGCCGTCATCTTGGTCTCGGGCACGCTGAGCACCAGTGGCATCGTCTCCGACCAGTCGAGCATCTCGCGGTGGCACGTCGCCAGTACCGCCTTCGTCCCGTTCGTGATCTTCATGATCGCTGCGACCGCGGAGTTGAACCGGCCACCGTTCGACCTCGTCGAGGCCGAACAGGAGCTGGTCGGTGGGTTCAACACCGAGTACTCCAGCATCCGGTTCGCGTTGTTCTTCCTGGCCGAGTTCATGAACACCGTGACGATGAGTGCGGTGATCGTGACGCTGTTCTTCGGCGGCCCGCAGCCGCTGAAGATCGCCGGCAACGACAACATCTTGTCGTTCTTCGGCCCGTTCTCCGGGACGGTGTGGTTCTTCTTGAAGCTGCTCGTGTTCCTGTACGTCTACGTGTGGTTCCGAGCAACGCTGCCACGCCTGCGCTACGACCAGTTGATGGATCTCGGGTGGAAGGTGTTGATCCCGGTGGCGCTCGGTTGGTTCTTGCTGTTGTCGCTGCTGCGTGTCGGTGGCGACCACGGTTGGACCAGAGGGCACAAGACGGTGATCGGCGTGCTCGGTCTCGTCGTGCTGGTCCTTGCCGGCGCGTTGTTGAACTTGGCCACCAAGGTCAGCGCGCGCAATCGTGAACGAGAGGGGGCGATGTTCTGATGGGATACCTCGAAGGATTCCTGGTCACCGCCAGGCAGCACCGGCTGTTCGGTGGCAAGCGGGTCACGACGTCGTACTCCGGTGGGCGTGTGGCCAAGAAGGGCAACGACACCGAAGGCCGCGACGAGAAGATCGACAAGCCCGAGCGCATGCACGGTCGCCATGTGCTCAACCGATACGAAGACGGCATGGAGAAGTGCATCGGCTGCGAGCTGTGCGCCGGCGTGTGCCCGGCGAAGTGCATCCACGTGCGCGGCGCCGACAACGATCCACAGGATCCGACGTCTCCGGGCGAGCGGTTCGGTTTCGTGTACGAGATCAACTACTTGCGCTGCATCCACTGTGATCTCTGTGTCGAGGCGTGCCCGACCGAAGCGATCACCGAATCGAAGTTGTTCGAGTTCAGCTTCACGAACCGGCGCGACGCGGTGTACACCAAAGCGGAACTGGTCGTCGACGACGAGGGCAAGCCGCGGCACATGCCGTGGGAGGACTGGCGCCCAGGTGAGGACGTGCAGACCAGTGGATGGATGCGGGCGACGTCGCCCGGCGGCGACGCCGATTTCGTCGGTCACGTCGGCTGGAGCGCCGAGCTCGGATATGGGGTTCGCGATCCCGAGGAGAACGCGCCGTAATGCAACTGTTCGTCTTCATAGTTGCCGCCATGATGATCCTGGCCGGCGCGATCGGCGTCGTGACTCGGTCGCATCCGGTCCACGCCGCGCTCAGTTTGATCCTCACCTTGTTCGGCGTCGCGGTGATGTACGTCTCCCAAGAGGCCCAGTTCCTCGCCGCGGTGCAAGTCATCGTCTACGCCGGGGCGATCGTGGTGCTGTTCCTGTTCGTCATCATGTTGCTCGGCGTCGACACGGCAGAAGACCTGCGCATCGAACCGTTCAAGCTGCAGCGCAAGGTCGCAGTCCTGGTCGGTGGCGGCGTGATCGGCCTCGTGGCGTTCGCTGCAATCTCGTCTCGTGACAACATCGGCAACGTTGCCAAGACTGCCGTCGACACCACGGCGGATCCCGACAGCAACATCCGCACGCTCGCCCGCGACCTGTTCAGCGATCACGTGCTGGCGTTCGAGCTCACCTCGGTCCTCCTCGTGATCGCGGTGGTCGGCACGGTGCTGCTGGCCCGCCGGGCACCCAAGACTCCAACGGACACGCCGTCGTGATCGCCTCGGTCGCTGTTCCCACGACGACGTGGTACCTCGTGCTTGCGTCGGTGCTGTTCGGCATCGGTACCGTCGGCGTGCTGGTGCGCCGCAACCCGTTGATCATGTTGATGTGCGTCGAACTGATGCTCAACGCCGTCAACCTGTCGTTCGTCGCGGTCGCCAAGAAGCTGAACGACATCGGCGGCCAGACCACGGTCTTCTTCGTGATGGTGGTCGCTGCTGCGGAGGTCGTGGTCGGCCTCGGCATCATCGTCGCGATCCTGCGTCGCAAGCCCAACGCCAACGCCGACGACCTCGCGGAACTGAAGGGCTGACCCGATGCTCGACGTCATCTGGTTGATCCCCGCGCTCCCGCTCGCCGGGTTCATCCTCATCTTATTGTTCGGCCGCCGACTGGGCGACCCGAAGGCCGGCTATCTCGCCACGTTGATGTGCGGCGGGGCATTCGTGGTGACCGTCGGCGTGTTCCTCGATCTCGTCTCCAAGACGAGCGAGGAGCGTCACCACATCGGCAAGGTGTTCTCATGGGTCCCGGTCGGCTCACTGAAGGTCGACCTGGCCTTCCTGGCCGACCCGCTCAGCATCACGATGTGCCTGTTCGTGACGGGGATCGGCACGCTGATCCACCTGTACGCGGTCGGGTACATGCAGGGCGACCCGAGGTTCTCCAAGTTCTTCCTCTACCTCAACCTGTTCGCGGTCAGCATGTTGCTGCTCGTGCTCGGCGAGAACATGCTCGTCACCTTCCTGGGGTGGGAGGGCGTAGGGACCTGCAGCTATCTGCTGATCTCGTTCTGGCACGAGCGGGAGAGCGCCGCGACTGCCGGCAAGAAGGCCTTCGTCACCAACCGTGTCGGCGACTGGGGCTTCATGATGGCGATGTTCTTCGCCTTCCAGGCCACCGGCACGCTGAGCTACGCGGGCGTCAACGCGCAAGCGCACACCATGGCCCAGACGACGGCAACAGCGATTGCCCTGTTCTGCTTCATCGGCGCGTGCGGCAAGAGTGCGCAGCTTCCTTTGTACCTGTGGTTGCCCGACGCGATGGAAGGCCCCACGCCGGTGTCGGCGCTGATCCACGCCGCGACCATGGTCACTGCCGGGGTGTTCTTGATGTGTCGCATGAGCCCGATCCTCGACGCTGCGTCGTCGTACGCACCGACACTGATCGCCATCATCGGCGTCGCAACGGCGTTGTTCGCGGCGACCATCGCCGTCGCCCAGAACGACATCAAGAAGGTGTTGGCCTACTCGACGGTCAGCCAACTCGGCTACATGTTCTTGGCGGTCGGCTCCGGCGCGTACACCGCAGCCATCTTCCACATGGTCACGCACGCCTTCTTCAAAGCGCTGCTCTTCCTCGGCTCCGGCGCAGTGATCCACGGGATGCACCACGAGCAAGACATGCGCCGCATGGGCGCCCTCCGCAAGGTGATGCCGATCACCGCGGCCACGTTCATCATCGGCTGGCTGGCGATCGCCGGCGTGCCGCCGTTCGCCGGCTTCTGGAGCAAGGACGACATTCTGCTTGCCGCCTACGACAAGAGCCCGATTCTGTGGGCGCTCGGTCTCATCACGGCGCTGCTGACCGCGTACTACATGACCCGCCAGGTGATCATGGTGTTCTACGGCAAGGCCCGGTGGCACGACGCACACGAAGAACACGGTGCGCATGGTGATTTCCAGCCGCACGAGAGCCCGGCGATCATGCTGCTGCCGCTCGTGGTGCTTGCAGCGCTGTCGATCGTCGGCGGTGGCCTGAACCTGCCGTTCAAGGCCAGCACCGAGAAGCTGGCGCACTGGCTGGAGCCGGTCGTCGGCGCGCACGAGAGCACCACAGCCAAGCTGCCGCTGGCCGTGATCGCGACCGTCGTCGCGCTCATCGGTATCGCCGCGTCGATCATGGTCTACGCCAAGCACAAGGTCAAGGTGATCGAACCTCGCGTGCTGGCCGAGGGTTGGTACTACGACAAGGCCGTCAGCAGGTTCATGGGTGGCCCGGGCCGGGAGGCCTTCGATGCGGTGGCGTGGTACGACGCGACCGTTGTCGATGGTGCCGTCAACGGTGTCGGCCGCTTGGTTCGCAGCACTGCGCAACGGATCCGAACCGTGCAGAGCGGCAACGTCCGCAACTATGCCGCTGCAATCGGTGTCGGCGTCGTTTCGCTGCTCGGCTGGTTCGTGATCGTGCGGGGCAACCTGTGATCTCCTTCCCCATCCTCACCATGCTCGTGCTGGTCCCGACGGCCGGGGCGCTGCTCGTCGCTGCGTTCTCCAATCGCCGACCCGAATGGGTGAAGTTGACCGCGTTGCTGACCAGCGTGTTCACCGGTGGTCTCAGCATCTGGGTGGTCGCCGCCTTCGACAAGGCCAACGCCGACTTCCAGTTCGTCAGCAAGCATGCCTGGATCAAGCCGTGGGGCATCTCGTGGCACCTCGGGATCGACGGGATCTCGCTGTTCCTCGTGTTGCTGACCGGGGTGCTGTTCCCGATCGTGATCGCCGGCACCGATCCTCATCACGACCACAAGCGCTACCTGTCGTGGATGCTGCTGCTCGAGGCCGGGTTGATGGGCAGCTTCATCAGTCTCGACCTGTTCTTGTTCTTCGTCTTCTTCGAGATCGTGCTCGTGCCGATGTACTTCCTCATCGCCGGTTGGGGCTATGAGGGCCGGGTCTACGCGGCCACCAAGTTCTTCTTGTTCACGATGGTCGGCTCGGCGTTCATGCTCGTCGGCATCATCGCCACCGCCTTCTTGGCGAAGGGCAGCGGCCCGTTGACCTTCGATCTCATCGAGTTGGCCAAGGCCGACTTCGCCGCCAGCACCGGTCGATGGTTGTTCTTCGCCTTCGCAGTCGCGTTCGCCGTCAAGGTGCCGATCTTCCCTTTGCACACGTGGCTGCCCGACGCCCATACGCAGGCACCGACGGGCGGCTCGGTGATCCTCGCTGGTGTGATGCTGAAGCTCGGCACCTACGGGTTGCTGCGATTCGGCGTGTTCCTCTTCCCCGAGGCGGCGCGCTGGAGCCGAAGCCTGTGGCTGACCTTGGCCGTGATCGGCATCATCTATGGCGCAATCGCGGCGACCATGCAGAAGGACCTGAAGCGGTTGGTCGCCTATTCGTCGATCGCCCACCTCGGCTTCGTCGTGCTCGGCATCTTCGCCATGACCTCCCAGTCGATCACAGGCGGCGTGATGCAGAACATCAACCATGGTGTGTCGACCGGTGCTCTGTTCTTGCTCGTCGGCATGATCTACGACCGTCGGCACACTCGACAGATCTCCGAACTGAACGGTCTGCAGAAGGTCGCCCCGATCTTCGCCGGCGTGTTCATGGTCGTCATGCTGTCGTCGATCGGCGTGCCCGGACTCAACGGTTTCGTCGGCGAGTACTTGGTACTGATCGGTTCGTTCCTCACCGCGAGGTGGTGGACGGTGGTGGCCGCGACCGGCGTGATCCTGGCTGCGCTGTACCTGCTGTGGGCGTACCAACGGGTGTTCCACGGTGAGCCCGACGAGGCCAACAAGGGCTTCGGCGAGTTGAAGGTCCGCGAGGCAGCCGTGCTGTTGCCGCTCGTCGGTGTGATCGTGTTCACCGGTCTGTACCCCAAGCCGATGCTCGACCGCATCGAGCCCAGTGTGAAGAAGTTGATCGAGCACGTCAGTGACAAGACGTCGTACGTCGATCCGCAGCCGGTCGAGGTCGCCCCGTGATCGCCGCCGATCCCGTCCTGCTCGGGCCCTCGGTCGACTGGTTCGCGCTCAGCCCATTGCTGGTGCTGCTCGGCGCGGCCATGGTGCTGCTGCTTGGCGGAGCGTTGTTGCCGCGCGTACCCCGCCACGTCTACGCGTTGTTCACGGTCGCGGCCGGCCTGGCGACGACGATCCTGAGCTTCTTCTTGTGGGACAACATCACCGACGGCGGCCCATCGACGTTGGTCGGAGGCGCTCTGCGCTTGGACGTCTTCACGATGTTCATCACCATCACCATCGCTGCCGCGGTCGTTCTGGTCGCGCTCGTCACCGACGACTACCTGCGACGTGAAGGCCTGGAAGGCCCCGAGGTCTACGCGCTGTACCTGCTCGCCGCGCTCGGCGGCGTGGTGATGGGGTCGGCCAATGACCTCATCGTGTTGTTCCTCGGATTGGAGATCTTGTCGATCGCCATGTATGTGATGGCCGCCAGCCATCGCAAGCGGATCGAGAGCCAGGAAAGCGGCATCAAGTACTTCATCCTGGGCGGCTTCTCGTCGGCGTTCTTCCTCTACGGAATCGCCATGGTGTATGGCACCGCAGGCAGCACCAACTTCACCAAGATCGTCGATTCGTTCAACACCAACATTCCCGCCGTGCGACACGATGCGTTCATCCTCGCCGGTGTGGCACTGCTGCTCGTAGGGTTGGGATTCAAGACCGCCTCCGTGCCGTTCCACTTCTGGACACCCGACGTCTACCAAGGGGCGCCCACCCCTGTCACGTCGTTCATGGCGTCGGTCGGCAAGGTCGCTGCCTTCGGCGCACTGCTGCGCGTGTTGATCTTCGCGCTGCCGCACTGGCGCGACGACTACCGACCGATCGTGTGGGTCCTGGCCGTGTTGTCGGTGGTGGTCGGCTCGGTGATGGCGGTCGTACAGACCAATGTCAAACGGATGCTGGCCTTCTCCTCGGTGAGCCACGCCGGGTTCATCATGATCGGCGTCGAGGCTGCGAGCCATCGTGCCGGTGAACCTGCGCTCGGCAATGGCGTGCCCTCGGCGCTGCTGTACATGCTGCTGTATTCGGTGCTGGTCATCGGCACGTTTGCGGTCGTCACGATGGTCGGCCGCACGGGCGACAACGCCACCGACCTAGCGGCGTTCCGCGGTCTCGGCAAGTCGCACCCCCTGCTCTCGCTGGCGATGACCGTGCTGCTGCTTGCGCAGGCCGGTGTGCCGTTGACCTCGGGCTTCGTGGCCAAGTTCGGCGTGATCCAAGCGGCGGTGGAAGAACACAGCTACGCGATCGCGATCATTGCGATGGTCGCATCGGTGATCGCCGCGTTCTTGTACCTGCGGATCATGGTGTCGATGTGGGTCACCGATCCCGAACCCGACGACGCCGCTCGCGAGCCCATTCGAGTTCCGCTGTGGACCGGCGTCGCGCTGACGCTGTCGGTCGGCTTCACGATCGCCATCGGGATCTACCCGTCCTGGCTGATCGACGCCGCCAAAGCCGCCGTCGCCGCCAAGTAGCCCAGCTCGGTCCGGTCGGGCCGGGTCGGGTCGGGTCGGGCGCGATTCCGGTATCGCTGGTACGTGTGTCGCGCCCGCACCGCCGGTCGGGCGCGGTGTGAGTACGACAGGTACCGGAATCGCGCCCGACCAGAGCTGCCGGGGGTCAGTCCGCGCCGACGGTGAGACGGCTGAGGATGACGCCGACATCGGCGACTGCCTCGCGAAGCCCGCCGTGTACGTCGACGTTGGTGATCCGCGCCGACGTCCAACCGATGGTGGTGAGTTTGCGATCGCGGCCCTTGTCGGCGTGGGAATCGGCGGCGCCGTCGTGCCATGCCGGGTGGTCGACCTCGATGGCGAGCCGCGCACTCGGCCAGGCGAAGTCGATGTAGATGTCGCGCTCGCGGCCCGGTAGGCGCACCGGAAACTGGGGTACCGGTGAAG